>NZ_QHJH01000130.1 GCF_003947455.1 Streptomyces sp. WAC 04229
GATCCCTCCTCTTCTGTCGCCCCTTGCCCCCGCCCTCCACCCTGTGGTCCACTCCCTTCGCCGCCACCCCGCCTCCCGACCCCGCCTCCCCGCCCCCGGCCCCTCCCCCCCCGCCCTCGACGCCCACGCCCTCCCCCACGCCCTCTTCCACGTCCGAGCCGTCCGGAGTACGACGGCGCAGCGTCCTGACGGCGGCCGCCGCGGCACCGGTGCTCGCCGGTCTGACCGGTGCCGGAACCGCGGCCGCCGCCACCGGCGCGGGCGGCGTCAGCCCCGGAGACGGCCCCCGCGCACTGCCCGGCGGCGGCGACCTGGGGCCGAACGTCATCGTCTTCGACCCGTCCACGGCCAACATCCAGGGGCGACTGGACGAGATCTTCCGGCAGCAGGAGTCGGCGCAGTTCGGCACCGGCCGCTACGCGCTGCTGTTCAAGCCGGGCACGTACAACGGGCTCAACGCCCAGATCGGCTTCTACACCTCCATCGCCGGGCTCGGCCTCTCCCCCGACGACACCACGATCAACGGTGACGTGACGGTCGACGCCGGCTGGTTCGACGGCAACGCCACGCAGAACTTCTGGCGTTCGGCGGAGAACCTCGCCCTCGTCCCGGTCAACGGCACCAACCGCTGGGCGGTGTCGCAGGCGGCGCCCTTCCGGCGCATGCACGTACGCGGCGGGCTCAACCTCGCCCCCGACGGCTACGGCTGGGCGAGCGGCGGCTACATCGCCGACAGCCGGATCGACGGCAGTGTCGGACCGTACTCCCAGCAGCAGTGGTACACCCGGGACAGCTCGGTCGGCGGATGGCTCAACGCCGTGTGGAACATGGTGTTCTCCGGCGTGGAGGGCGCGCCCGCGCAGAGCTTCCCCGACCCGCCGTACACCACGCTGGAGACGACGCCCGTCTCCCGGGAGAAGCCGTTCCTGTACCTCGACGGCGACGCGTACCGCGTCTTCCTGCCGGAGAAGCGCACGGGCGCACGCGGTGTGTCCTGGGGCAACGGCACCCCGCGCGGCACCTCGCTCCCGCTGACGCAGTTCTACGTCGCCAAGCCCGGCGTCTCGGCGGCCACGCTGAACCAGGCGCTGGAGGAGGGTCTGCACCTGCTGCTGACGCCGGGGATCTACCACCTGGACGGAACCGTCGAGGTGAAGCGCGCGGGCACGGTCGTGCTGGGCCTCGGCTACGCCACGCTCATCCCCGACAACGGCGTCACCGCGATGAAGGTCGCCGACGTGGACGGGGTCCGGCTCGCCGGGTTCCTCATCGACGCGGGGCCGGTCAACTCCTCGACGCTGCTGGAGGTCGGGCCGGCCGGGGCGTCCGCGGACCACTCCGCCAACCCGACCACCGTGCAGGACGTGTTCATCCGGATCGGCGGGGCGGGCCCGGGCAAGGCGACCACCAGCATGGTGATCAACAGCCGGCACACGGTCGTCGACCACACCTGGGTGTGGCGCGCCGACCACGGCGAGGGCGTCGGCTGGGAGACCAACCGCGCCGACTACGGCGTGGTCGTCAACGGCGACGACGTCCTGGCCACCGGCCTGTTCGTCGAGCACTTCAACAAGTACGACGTGCAGTGGAACGGCCAGCGGGGCCGCACGATCTTCTTCCAGAACGAGAAGGCGTACGACGCCCCCGACCAGGCCGCCGTCCAGAACGGCTCCATCAAGGGGTACGCCGCCTACAAGGTCGGCGACCAGGTCACCGAGCACGAGGGCTGGGGCCTGGGCAGCTACTGCTACTACAACGTGAACCCGTCCATCGTGCAGCACCACGGCTTCGCCGCGCCGAACCGGTCCGGGGTGCGCTTCCACGGGCTGCTCGTGGTGTCGCTGGGCGGCAACGGGCAGTACGAGTGCGTCATCAACGACACGGGTTCACCCACGTCGGGGACGTCGACCGTGCCGTCGACGGTGGTGCAGTACCCCTGAGCGTGCCGTGCCGGAGGGCCGCCCCCGCCCGTGCTGGGCGGGGGCGGCCCGGCGACGCTACCGCGCCGGTGCCGCGGCCGGTGCCGGCGCGTAGCCGGTGGGCCGGGCGGTGAAGGTGCCGCGGCCCTGGGTGCGGCTGCGCAGCCGGGTCGCGTAGCCGAACAGCTCGGCCAGCGGCACGGTGGCCGTGACCACGGTCGTACCGCCCCGCGGCTCGGAGCCGGTGACCCGGCCCCGGCGCGCGGCGAGGTCGCCGAGTACGGCGCCGACGGCGTCCTCGGGCACGGTGACCGCCACTTCCACGACCGGCTCGAGCAGGACCATCTCCGAGGCGCGCAGGGCGTCGCGGAGACCGAACCGGCCGGCGGTGCGGAAGGCCGTGTCCGAGGAGTCCTTCACGTGGGTCCGGCCGTCGGTGAGCGTGACCCTGAGGCCGGTCACCGGGTGCCCGCCGATCGGGCCCTCGGCGAGGGCGTCCCGGCAGCCTGCCTCGACGGCCCGCACGAACTCCTGCGGCACGCCGCCGCCGGTCACCGTCGAGCGGAACACGAACCCGCCCTCCTCCCAGGGCTCGACGTCGAGCACGACGTGCGCGAACTGGCCCGCGCCGCCGTCCTGTTTGACGTGCCGGTGGACGAATCCGCTCACGCCCTCGCCGACCGTCTCGCGGTACGCCACGCCGGGACGGCCGACCGCGACCGCAAGGCCGTGCTCGCTCCTGACCCGCTCCACCGCGACCTCCAGGTGGAGTTCGCCCATGCCCGACAGGACGGTCTGCCCGGTCTCCGGGTCGGTCCGCACGGCCAGCGAGGGGTCCTCCTCGGTCAGCCGGGCGAGCGCGGCGGCCAGCTTGTCGGTGTCGGTGGAGCGCCGGGCCTCCACGGCGACGTGCACGACCGGGTCGGCCACGCCCGGAGGCTCCAGGACCAGCGGGTCGCCCGGCGCGCACAGCGTCGAGCCGGCCCGGGCGGTCTTCAGTCCGACCACGGCGACGATGTCCCCGGCGACCGCCCGCTCCAGGGGGTCGTGCCGGTCGGCCCGCACCCGCAGGATGCGGCCGATGCGCTCGGTGCGGCGCGTGCCCGCGTCCCACACGGTGTCTCCCTTCTCGATGGTGCCCGAGTACACCCTCAGGTACGTCAGCCGTCCCGTCGGAGTGGCGTTCACCTTGAACGCCAGTGCGGTCGTCGGCGCCGCCGGGTCGGCGGGCCGTTCCTCCTCCGTGCCGTCGTGGGTGCCGCGTACCGGTGGCACGTCCAGCGGTGACGGCAGGTAGGCCACGACGGCGTCGAGCAGCGGTTCGACTCCGCGGTTGCGGTAGGCCGAGCCGCACAGCACCACCACGCCGTCGCCGCCGCGCGTGAGGTCGCGCAGGGCTGCGGCGAGGGTGTCCGCGGTGAGCGTCTCCCGGTCGCAGAACTCCTCCAGCGCGGCCGGATGGCGTTCGGCCACCGCCTCCTCCAGCAGCCGCCGGCGGCGTACCGCCTCCTCGCGCAGGGCGTCGGGCACCGGGCCCTCCTCGGCGGTCTCCGCGCCGTCGGACCACACGAGCGCGCGCATCCGCAGCAGGTCGACGACGCCGGTGAAGCCGTCCTCGGAGCCGATGGGCAGCTGCACCACCAGGGGTACCGGGTGCAGTCGCGCCCGGATCGAGGCGACGGCCGTGTCGAGGTCGGCGCCCGCCCGGTCCATCTTGTTGACGAACGCGATCCTCGGCACGCCGTGCCGGTCGGCCTGCCGCCACACGGACTCGCTCTGCGGCTCCACCCCGGCGACCGCGTCGAACACCGCGACGGCGCCGTCCAGGACGCGCAGCGACCGCTCGACCTCGTCGGCGAAGTCGACGTGCCCCGGGGTGTCGATCAGGTTGATCCGGTGACCGTCCCAGGTACAGCTGACGGCCGCGGCGAAGATGGTGATGCCGCGGTCGCGCTCCTGCGGGTCGAAGTCGGTGACGGTCGTGCCGTCGTGCACCTCGCCGCGCTTGTAGGTGGTGCCGGTGGTGTAGAGGATCCGCTCGGTGACGGTGGTCTTGCCGGCGTCGACGTGGGCGAGGATGCCGAGGTTGCGGATGGTGGCGAGGGGGTTGGTACGGGTACGCACGGCCGGTGGCCTTTCGCTGGTCTGCGAGCAGGGCGGCGCGATTCCCGGGACGGGTGGCACGTCGGAATGAGGTCACGGCCCTCAGGGCGTGCGTGACGGGACGTCAGAGACCGGTCTCGGGCGTCCGGTGCCGGCCGCGCGGCGGACACCGGAGGGCCGAGGACACCAGGATCACCTCGTACCGGGACGGGGGAACGACGGCAGCGGTGCTGATGCGCACGGCCCTGCTCCCCTCACTCGGTCTCGGTGTCGTGGTGAGTGTAGGGAGATCGCCGACGTCCGCGCACGGGGTTTTCCGGCGGCGGAGGCGGGGAGGGGGCGAACGCGACATGCCGGCCGGGATCTCTCCCGACCGGCATGTCACTTCTGCCTGATCTTGTGTCCGAGGGGGGACTTGAACCCCCACGCCCGATAAAGGGCACTAGCACCTCAAGCTAGCGCGTCTGCCATTCCGCCACCCGGACCAGGTGTCTGTCGCGGCGCGGGGTGTTCCCCCGCGGCGACATGGACAACCATACCAAGGTTTCGCAGCGCCTTTCACCTGCGTTTCCTTCCCCTGAGCGGCGGTCCGCGACCGGCGGGGCCGGGGCGCCTAGGGTCGCACCATGAGTGACTGGATGGTTACCGGGAGCCCGCATCCGCGTCGCCGGGCGCGGGTGCTGTCGCCGCTCAGGGAGCATCTGCGGGACACGTTCTGGTTCGCGCCCACCGCGGCGATGGCGGGCGTCTTCGTGGTGTGGCTGGTGGCTCAGGAGCTCGACGCCGCTCTGGTCCGTTCGCTGCAGGACGGCGGTGACTTCGACACGCTCGCCGAGCTGCTGCGGTTCGCGGACGACGCGAAGACGGTGGTGTCGGCGGTCGGCTCGGCGATGATGACGTTCATCGGGGTGGTGTTCAGCATCTCGCTGGTCGCGGTGCAGATGGCGAGCGGGCAGTTCACGCCGCGCGTGGTGCGGCTGTTCGTCCGCAGCCGGATCACCAAGGCGACCTTCGCGGTGTTCCTGGCCACCTTCGTCCTGACGCTGCTGGTTCTGACCAGCTACGACAGCACCCCGGACCCTCGTGCCGCCACGTCCGTGCCGCTGGTGCAGTCGGTGCTCACCCTCCTCATGGTCGCGCTGAGCCTGCTGCTCTTCGTGCTGTACGTGAACGGCACGCTGCGGCTGATGCGGATCGGCCATGTGATCGCCCGGATCGCAGCGGAGTCCTTCCGGGCGGCGGCGTTGATGCCGGCACCCGCCGAGGACGGGGAAGTGGACGGGCTGGGCCCGGTCACGGCGTGGGTCGCGCACGAGGGGAGGGCAGGTGTGCTGCGGGACGTCGGCATTGCGCGGCTGGTGCGGGTGGCGCGCGGGCACGGGGTGGTGCTGCGGCTGGTCCCGCGGATCGGTGACTTCCTGGTGCCGGGCACGCCCGTACTGGCGGTGCACGGCGGGGCCGCGCCGCCGCGCCGGGCCCTGCGGTACACGCTGTCGGTGGGGGTGGAGCGCACCTTCCACCAGGATCCGGCGTTCGGGCTCCGCCAGCTGTCCGACATCGGGCTGCGTGCCCTGTCCCCGGCGGTGAACGATCCGACCACGGCCGTGCAGGCCCTGGACCGGGTCGTGCAGATCCTGGCCGCCCTGTCCCGCCGCCCGCTGGACGCCGTGGTGCACCGGGACCGGCGCGGTGCGGCCCGGCTGGTGCGGTCCGTGCCCGGGTGGACGGAGCTGGTGGACCTGGGCTTCGCCGAGGTCCGTGGCTGCGCGGTGGGGGCGCCGCAGGTCTCGCGCCGTCTGCTGGCCGGGCTCGACGACCTGCTGCTGCTCGCGCCGCCGGAACGGCACGAACCCCTGCTGCGCCACCGCGAGCTGCTGCGGCAGGCCGTCGAGCGGGGCACGCCCGCCCCGGCGGACCGGGCCTTCGCGCTGCTGCCGGACCGCCAGGGCATCGGCTGAGCCGCTACGGCATCAGGTGGTGGTCGGGGAAGTTGCCGGGCAGCCGCTCCCCCGCCGGGCCGCGGGTGACGGCCCGCACCAGCAGCTCGCCGCCCACGAACGCGCCGCGCCAGGACGCGCCGTGGCCGCCGAACAGCTCGTCGCGGTCCCCGCGGGAGCGTGCCACGCCGTGGCCGACCTTGAAGGCGCGGATCTGCGGCGCCAGCCTGTCGTACGTCGCCGGGTCGTCCGTGGACAGGGTGGCCACCAGCGCGCCGTTGGAGGCGTTCATCGCGGCGAGCAGCTCGGCCTCGGTGTCGACCAGGACGATGGTGTCGACCGGCCCGAAGGGTTCCGCGTGGTGCAGCGGCGAGGACCGGGGCGGGTTGAGGAGGGTGACCGGATGGACGTAGGCGGAGGTGTCCTGGCCGGGGAGGAACCGCGCGTGGGCGGCGCTGCCGCGGTGCAGGGGCACGGCGCCCCGGTCGACGGCCTCGGCGACCTGGTCGTGCAGTTCCTTGGCCTTGGCCGCGTTGATGACCGGCCCGAGGTCGAGCGCCGGGAAGGGGTCGTCCGGTGCCTCGACGGCGAGCGGGTGGCCGACGCGCAGGGTGCGGACCGCCGGGAGGTACGCGGCGAGGAACGCGTCGAACAGCTGCCGCTGGACGACGAAGCGCGGGTAGGCGGTGCAGCGCTGCTTGCCGTAGTCGAAGAGGCGCGGGACGGCGGCGGCGAGGGTGTCCCAGTCGGTGAAGTTCCAGACGCCCCAGGTGTTGAGGCCCTCCTGTTCGAGGATGTGCCGCTTGCCGAGGTCGGCGACGGCGGTGGCGACGGCGGCGCCGGTGTCGCGGCCGCCGACGAAGGAGACGCAGCCGATCTCGGGGGCTCGCACCAGCGCCCGGGACAGCTCGCCCCCGCTGCCGCTGAGGAGGGTTATGGGGACGCCCTCGCGGGCGGCGAGCGCGCAGGCCAGGGTGAGGCACGCGACGCCGCCGTCGGTCGGGGTCTTGGCGATGACCGCGTTGCCCGCGAGGGCCTGGACGAGCAGGGCGTGGACGAGCACGCTCATCGGGTAGTTCCAGCTCGCGATGTTGGACACCGGGCCGTCCAGCGGGGCGCGGCCCTCGGTCATCGCGTCGATGCCGTCGAGGTACCAGCGCACTCCGTCGACGGCCCGGTCGACGTCGGCCCGCGCGAGCCGCCAGGGCTTGCCGATCTCCCAGACGAGCAGCAGCGCGAGCAGGTCCCGGTGCTGGGCGAGGGAGTCGAGGGTGGCGGCGACGCGGGCGCGGCGTTCGGGCAGGGGGACGTGGCGCCAGGCGCGGTGCTGGTCGAGGGCGGCGCGTACGGCGCGGTGGGCGGTGGCGCCGTCCAGCCGGGGCGGGCCGGTGACGGGGGTGCCGTCGACCGGGCTGGTGGCGGGCAGGACGCGGCCGTCGGCCCGCCAGCCGGCGTCCCAGAGGTTGAGGACGCGGTCGTCGCGGAACGCCTCGGGGGCGACGGTGCGGCAGCACTGCCAGGCGTCGGCCCAGGCGGTGCCGGACTTGAGGGTGAGGCCCTGGGTGCCCTCGGCGGTCGTCATGCGCGGGCCCCGTCGTGTGCGGCGCCGCCGAGTACGGAGAGGACGTGCCGTGCCGTCTCGGTCGGGGTGCTGCCGACCCGGACGCCGGCCGCTTCCAGTGCCGCCCGCTTCGCGCGGGCCGTGCCCGAGGAGCCGGACACGATCGCGCCGGCGTGGCCCATGGTCCGGCCCTCGGGAGCGGTGAAGCCGGCGATGTAGCCGATGACGGGCTTGGTGACGTGGTCGCGGATGTAGTCCGCCGCGCGTTCCTCGGCGTCGCCGCCGATCTCGCCGATGAGGACGACGAGTTCGGTGTCGGGGTCGTCCTGGAAGGCGGCGAGGCAGTCGATGTGGCTGGTGCCGACCACGGGGTCGCCGCCGATGCCGACGCAGGTGGAGAAGCCGATCTCGCGCAGTTCGTACATGAGCTGGTAGGTGAGCGTGCCGGACTTGGAGACCAGGCCGATGGGTCCCGGCTTGGTGATGTCGGGCGGGATGATGCCCGCGTTGGACTGGCCGGGGCTGATCAGGCCGGGGCAGTTGGGGCCGACGACCCGGGTGCCGCGCGTCCTGGCGTGGGCGGTGAACGCGACGGAGTCGTGGACGGGGATGCCCTCGGTGATGACGACGGCGAGCCCGATGCCGGCGTCGGCGGCCTCGGTCACGGCGGCCTTGGCGAAGGCGGGCGGCACGAAGACGACGGTGGCGTCCGCGCCGGTGTGCTCGATGCCCTCGCGCACCGATCCGAAGACGGGTACGGCGCGTTCGTCGAAGTCTACGGTGCGGCCGGCCTTGCGCGGGTTGACTCCGCCGACCACGTCGGTGCCGGCGGCCAGCATCCGGCGGGTGTGCTTCATGCCTTCGGCGCCGGTCATGCCCTGGACGAGGACCTTGCTCTCCTTATTGAGGTAGATCGCCATGTCGATCTGTCTCCTTATCCGGCGGTGGATGCCGCGGTGGCGTGCCGGGCGGCACGGCGGGCGGCGCCGTCCATGGTGGTGGCCTGTTCGACCAGAGGGTGGGCGCGTGCGTCGAGCAGGGCACGGCCCCGGGCGGCGTTGTTGCCGTCGAGGCGGACGACGAGCGGCTTGGTCGGCCGGACCTCGTCCAGGGCGCGGACGATGCCGTCGGCGACCGCGTCGCAGGCGGTGATGCCGCCGAAGACGTTGACGAGGACGGACTTCACGGCGGGGTCGGAGAGGACGACGGACAGCCCGTCGGCCATGACGCGGGCGGAGGCGCCGCCGCCGATGTCGAGGAAGTTGGCGGGCCGGGCACCGCAGCCGGCGACCACGTCGAGCGTCGACATGACCAGTCCGGCGCCGTTGCCGATGACGCC
The DNA here is from genome assembly GCF_003947455.1 of Streptomyces sp. WAC 04229. GTDB lineage: Bacteria > Actinomycetota > Actinomycetes > Streptomycetales > Streptomycetaceae > Streptomyces. The sequence goes on from NZ_QHJH01000130.1 coordinate 8,860, forward strand.
GACCTCTCCGTCGAGTCTCACGTAGTTGAGGCCCTTGGCCGCGGCCCGTGCCTCCAGCGGGTCGGCGGCCGTGTCCGGTCCGCTTCCCCAACGGGTCTGCCGGAACCGGGCGTTGTCGTCGAGGGTGACCTTGCCGTCCAGCGCCACCATCCGCCCGTCGACGGTCCTGACCAGTGGGTTGACCTCGACCAGCAGGGCGTCCTCGCGGACCAGTACCTGCCAGAGCCGGACGAGTACGTCGACGCTCTGCGGTGGCAGGCCGGCGGCGTCCGCGATGCGTACCGCCGTCGCCGTGGTGACGCCCGCCGCAGGGTCGACGGGGACGCGCGCGACGGCCTCGGGCCGCTCGGCGGCGATCTCCTCGATCTCCGTGCCGCCCTCGGCGGACGCGATGGCGAGGAACCGGCCGGCCGCGCGGTCGAGGACGTAGGAGACGTAGAACTCCCTCTTTATGTCGACGGGTTCGGCGAGCATGACCTCGCCGACGGTGTGGCCCTTGATGTCCATGCCGAGGACGTCCCGGGCGGCCTCCTCGGCCGCGGCCGGGTCGGCGGCGAGCCGCACGCCGCCCGCCTTGCCGCGTCCGCCGGTCTTCACCTGCGCCTTGACGACGGCGCGGCCGCCGAGCGCGCGGGCGATCTCGCGGGCCCGTGCGGGCGAGTCGGTGACGTCGGCCCTCGGCACCACGATGCCGTGTTCTGCGAAGAGTTCCCTTGCCTGGTGTTCGTACAGGTCCATTCCGGCTCCTGACTGAAAGTGCCGCACGCCCCCTGGACACCACCCACCGGATGCGGGATAACAAGCTTCATACAGTATTCGTCGACTGTATGCAATCTACCGCGAGAGCGCCCCAACCCCTCGTGAAGGGACAGGACTTCGCCATGCCCGACGACACCCAGGACCTCATCTCCGGCGGTCACCTCGTCGCCAAGGCACTCAAGGCCGAGGGGGTCGACCGCATCTACACCCTGTGCGGCGGCCACATCATCGACATCTACGACGGCTGCGTCGACGAGGGCATCGAGGTGGTCGACGTACGCCACGAGCAGGTCGCCGCGCACGCCGCCGACGGCTACGCCCGCATCACCGGAAAGCCCGGCTGCGCGGTGGTCACCGCGGGACCGGGGACCACCGACGCCGTCACCGGTGTCGCCAACGCCTTCCGCGCCGAGTCGCCGATGCTGCTGATCGGCGGTCAGGGAGCGCACACCCAGCACAAGATGGGGTCCCTCCAGGACCTGCCGCACGTCGACATGATGACGCCGATCACCAAGTTCGCGGCGACCGTGCCGGACACCGCACGGGCCGCCGACATGGTGTCGATGGCGTTCCGCGAGTGCTACCACGGCGCGCCGGGCCCCTCCTTCCTGGAGATCCCGCGCGACGTGCTGGACGCCAAGGTGGCGGCGGACAGGGCGCGCGTCCCGAAGGCCGGGGCGTACCGCGCCTCGACGCGTTCGGCGGGCGACCCGGAGGCGGTGGAGCGGCTCGCCGACCTGCTGGTGCACGCGGAGAAGCCCGCCATCCTGCTCGGCAGCCAGGTGTGGACGACCCGGGCGACCGAGGCCGCCGTCGACCTGGTCCGCACGCTGAACGTCCCGGCGTACATGAACGGTGCCGGCCGCGGCACCCTGCCGCCCGGCGACCCGCACCACTTCCAGCTGTCGCGCCGGTACGCCTTCTCCAACGCCGACGTCATCGTCATCGTCGGCACGCCCTTCGACTTCCGCATGGGCTACGGAAAGCGGCTGTCGCCGGACGCGACCGTCGTCCAGATCGACCTCGACTACCGCACCGTCGGCAAGAACCGCGACATCGACCTCGGGATCGTGGGCGACGCCGGGCTGGTGCTCCGGTCGGTGGCCGAGGCCGCGTCGGGGCGGCTCAACGGGGGCGCCGCCAAGCGCAAGGAGTGGCTCGACGAGCTGCGCGCGGCGGAGCGGACCGCGCTGGACAAGCGGCTGCCGCAGCTCAGGTCGGACGCCTCCCCCATCCACCCCTACCGGCTGGTCAGCGAGATCAACGACTTCCTCACCGAGGACTCGGTGTACATCGGCGACGGCGGCGACATCGTCACCTTCTCCGGGCAGGTCGTGCAGCCCAGGTCGCCGGGCCACTGGATGGACCCCGGGCCGCTCGGCACGCTCGGTGTGGGGGTGCCCTTCGTGCTCGCCGCCAAGCAGGCGCGGCCCGACAAGGAGGTGGTCGCCCTCTTCGGCGACGGCGCCTTCTCGCTCACCGGCTGGGACTTCGAGACCCTGGTCCGCTACGACCTGCCCTTCGTCGGCGTCGTCGGCAACAACTCCTCGATGAACCAGATCCGCTACGGCCAGGCCGCCAAGTACGGCAAGGAGCGCGAGCGGGTCGGCAACACCCTCGGCGACGTGCCCTACGACGAGTTCGCCCGGATGCTGGGCGGCCACGGCGAGGAGGTCCGCGACCCCGCCGACATCGGCCCGGCCCTCAGGCGCGCCCGGGAGTCCGGCAAGCCGTCCCTGGTCAACGTCTGGGTGGACCCGGACGCGTACGCCCCCGGAACCATGAACCAGACGATGTACAAGTGAGGTGAAGGCCCATGACAGCCAAGGCTCTTGAGGGCATCCGCGTCCTGGACATGACGCATGTGCAGTCCGGGCCCTCGGCGACCCAGCTGCTCGCCTGGCTCGGCGCGGACGTCGTCAAGCTGGAGGCGCCGAGCGGCGACATCACGCGCAAGCAGCTGCGCGACCTGCCGGACGTCGACTCCCTGTACTTCACGATGCTCAACTGCAACAAGCGGAGCATCACGCTCAACACCAAGACCGAACGCGGCAAGGACATCCTCACCGAGCTGATCCGGCGCTCGGACGTCATGGTCGAGAACTTCGGACCGGGCGCGGTGGACCGGATGGGGTTCACCTGGGACCGGATCAAGGAGATCAATCCACGGATCGTCTACGCCTCCATCAAGGGGTTCGGCGACGGCCCCTACACCGCCTTCAAGGCGTACGAGGTGGTCGCGCAGGCCATGGGCGGATCGATGTCCACCACCGGTTTCGAGGACGGGCCGCCGCTGGCGACGGGCGCCCAGATCGGGGACTCGGGCACGGGCGTGCACGCCGTGGCGGGCATCCTCGCCGCGCTGTACCAGCGGGAGCACACCGGGCGCGGGCAGCGGGTGAACGTGGCGATGCAGCACGCGGTGCTCAACCTCTGCCGGGTGAAGCTGCGCGACCAGCAGCGCCTGGCCCACGGTCCCCTCGCCGAATATCCCAACGAGGACTTCGGCGACGAGGTTCCCCGGTCCGGCAACGCGTCCGGCGGCGGGCAGCCGGGCTGGGCGGTCAAGTGCGCGCCGGGCGGCCCGAACGACTACGTGTACGTCATCGTCCAGCCGGTCGGCTGGCAGCCGCTCAGCGAGCTGATCGGCCGGCCCGAGCTGGCCGACGACCCGGAGTGGGCGACGCCGCAGGCCCGGCTGCCGAAGCTGGGCAAGATGTTCCAGCTGATCGAGGAGTGGTCGTCCACGCTGCCCAAGTGGGAGGTGCTGGAGCGGCTGAACGCCCACAACATCCCGTGCGGGCCGATCCTGTCCACCAGGGAGATCATCGAGGACGCCTCGCTGGCCGCCAACGAGATGGTCGTCACCGTGCCGCACCCCGAGCGGGGCGAGTTCGTGACCGTCGGGAGCCCGCTCAAGCTCTCCGACTCGCCGGTGCGGGTGACCAGTTCGCCCCTGCTCGGCGAGCACAACGAAGAGGTGTACGTCGGCGAGCTGGGTCTCGGCGACGAGGAACTGCGCCTGCTCAAGTCGAACGGGGTGGTCTGACGTGATGGCCGAGGACCGGGTGGCGCGGGTGCGGGCACTGCTGGACGCCGTGCGGGCCGAGGGGCGCACCGCGCTCACCGCGCCCGAGGGGAAGGTGCTCGCGGACGCCTACGGGATCGCCGTACCGGGCGAGGAGCTGGCCCGGGACGTCGAGGAGGCGGTGGCCTCGGCGGCGCGCTTCGGCGGGCCGGTCGTGATGAAGATCGTCTCGCCCGGCATCCTGCACAAGACCGACGCCGGCGGAGTGGTCGTCGGCGTGGAGGGGGCGGCTCAGGTCCGGGCAGCGTTCCGCCGGATCGTCGACAACGCGCGCGCGTACGACGCGTCGGCGCGCATCGAGGGGGTGCAGGTCCAGGAACTGCTGCCGCAGGGACAGGAGGTCATCGTCGGGGCGGTGACCGACCCGACCTTCGGGAAGGTGGTGGCGTTCGGGCTGGGCGGCGTGCTGGTCGAGGTCCTCGAGGACGTCACCTTCCGGCTGGCGCCGGTGGACGCCGACGAGGCGCTGTCCATGCTGGACTCGATCCGGGCGGCGGAGGTGCTGCGCGGGGTGCGCGGGCGGGCCGGCGTCGACCGGTGGGCGGTGGCCGAGCAGATCCGCCGGGTCTCCGAACTCGTCGCCGACTTCCCGGACATCGCCGAGGTGGACCTCAACCCGGTGATCGCCACGCCCGAGGGCGCGGTCGCGGCGGACATCCGGGTCATCCTGGCCACCGACACGCCGAAGGAGCGCCGCCGGTACACGCGCGAGGAGATCCTCACCTCGATGCGGCGCCTGATGCAGCCCTCCTCGGTGGCGGTGATCGGCGCGTCGGGCGAGCCCGGCAAGATCGGCAACTCGGTGATGCGCAACCTCGTCGACGGCGGTTTCGCGGGCGAGATCCACCCGGTGAACCCGAAGGCCGATGACATCTTGGGCCGCAAGGCGTACAAGAGTGTCACCGACGTTCCCGGTGAGGTGGATGTGGCGGTCTTCGCGATCCCCGCGCGCTTCGTGGCGGCGGCCCTCGAAGAGGTGGGCCGCAAGCGGATCCCCAACGCCGTACTCATCCCCTCCGGCTTCGCGGAGACCGGCGAGCAGGCGCTCCAGGACGAGATCGTGGCGGTCGCCGAGCGGTACGGCGTACGACTGCTCGGGCCGAACATCTACGGCTACTACTCGACCTGGCAGGACCTGTGCGCCACGTTCTGCACGCCGTACGACGTCAAGGGCGGAGTCGCGCTGACCTCGCAGTCGGGCGGGATCGGGATGGCGATCCTGGGTTTCGCGCGGACCACGAAAACCGGCGTGTCGGCGATCGTCGGCCTGGGCAACAAGTCGGACCTGGACGAGGACGACCTGCTGACCTGGTTCGGTGAGGACCCGCGCACCGAGTGCATCGCGATGCACCTGGAGGACCTCAAGGACGGGCGCGCGTTCGTCGAGGCCGCGCGGGCGACGGTGCCCAGGAAGCCGGTGGTCGTGCTCAAGGCGGGGCGGACGGCGGCGGGTGCGAAGGCCGCCGGGTCGCACACCGGGGCGCTGGCCGGGGACGACGCCGTGTACGACGACGTCCTCCGGCAGGCGGGCGTCATCCGGGCGCCCGGGCTGAACGAGATGCTGGAGTACGCGCGCGCGTTGCCGGTGCTGCCCGCGCCGGCGGGCGACAACGTGGTGATCATCACCGGCGCCGGGGGCAGCGGCGTGCTGCTCTCGGACGCGGTGACGGACAACGGCCTGTCGCTGATGGAGATACCGCCGGACCTGGACGAGGCGTTCCGCGCGTTCATCCCGCCGTTCGGCGCGGCGGGCAACCCGGTGGACATCACCGGGGGCGAGCCGCCGTCGACGTACGAGGCGACGATCCGGCTGGGTCTGGAGGATCCGCGCATCCACGCGCTGGTCCTCGGCTACTGGCACACCATCGTCACTCCCCCCATGGTGTTCGCCGAGCTCACCGCGCGTGTGGTGGGCGAGTTCCGCGCGCGGGGCATCGAGAAGCCCGTGGTGGCCTCCCTGGCGGGCGACGTCGAGGTGGAGGAGGCGTGCCAGTACCTCTTCGAGCACGGGGTCGTGGCCTACCCGTACACGACGGAGAAGCCGGTCGCCGTCCTCGGGGCGAAGTACCGCTGGGCGCGGGCGGCGGGACTGCTGGGGGGCGGCACATGAGGTGAGCCCGCGGAGGGCCGGCCGACGGGTGCGCGTCGGCCGGCCCCGGAACCCGCGCTGCGCACGAAAGGCATGGGACAGGGGGCGCTGGCCAGTTCTTTCGACGCAAGGGGTGCAGACGACATGACAACCACGGACGTCACACGGGTCGCCGTCCACCGGGAGGTGACCGACCGGAACGGACGCGTCTATCGCGTGGGCGAGTCCGACATCGACATCATGGGGCGGGGGCGCAAGTGGATGGTGATCCTGCCCTGGATCGGCATGATGGGCATCTCCTCCGCCGAGTACGCGTTCGCGTCCGCCGAGGACACGCTCCACGAGGCGCACCACTGGTCCAGCGGCAGCATCTACTGGATGATGACCGCCTGGATCTTCTGCCAGGCCGCCGTCGCGTTTCCGGCGGGGCGGCTGCGTGAGAACGGCAAGCTGCCGGCCCGCTGGGCGATGATGCTGGGGTCGGCGGGCACGCTGCTCGGCTATCTGTCCCTGGCGTTCGCGCCGCATGTCGCGCTCGCCTTCATCGGGTTCGGCGTGTTCAGCGGTATGGGCGCGGGCATGGTGTACGCGACCTGCGTCAACATGGTCGGCAAGTGGTACCCGGAGCGCCGGGGCGGCAAGACCGGCTTCGTGAACGGCGGATTCGCGTACGGTTCGGTGCCGTTCGTCTTCATCTTCCACGGCTACATGGACGGCTCCAACTTCCGCTGGGTGCTGGTCTCGGCGGGTGTCTTCCTGGCCGCGATGGTGGCCCTGGCCGGTTTCTACTTCCGGGACCCGCCGAAGAACTGGTGGCCGGCGGCCGTCGACCCGCTGAACCCGCCGGAGGACCCGCGGGCCCGGCGCTCGCTGGAGAAGAACCCCCCGGCGACCAAGCAGTACTCCCCGCTGGAGGCCTGGCGGACCGGCCGGGTGGCGCTGATGTGGTTCTGTCTCGCCTGCACCTCCGGCGTGAACATCTTCGGCATCGCCTTCCAGGTCGACATCGGTGAGGAGGCGGGCTTCGCGGCCGGCATCGTGGCCACGGCGATGTCGCTGAAGGCGATCGTCAACGGCACCGGGCGCGGCGTCATCGGCTGGCTCTCCGACCTCTACGGCCGCAAGCAGTGCCTGCTCTACGTCTGCGCCATCCTGGGCCTGGCCCAGTTCGGCATCATCTGGTCGGCCGAGATCAAGAACCTGCCACTGTTCCTGATCTTCTCCGCCGTCTCCGGCTTCGGTGGCGGTGCCATCTTCCCGATGTTCGCGGCGCTGACGGCGGACTACTTCGGCGAGAACAACAACGCCACCAACTACGGGATGGTCTACAGCTCCAAGCTCGTCTCCGGTCTGGGCGCGGGCATGGGTGCCGTGGTCGTGGGCGCCTGGGGGTACAACGGAGCCTTCACCCTGGCGGGCTGCATCTCGATCTTCGCGGGGTTCGTGGCGCTGTTCCTGCAACCGCCCGGACGGCCGAAGGACAAGCGCGTCGCGCCCAACCCACGGCCGCTCGGCGAGGAGTGACCGCACCACACGGCTTCGCGCGGTTGCGCACGGTTTCGTACGGACGGGCGGCCCTCCCCGCGGCGTGGGGAGGGCCGCCCGTCCGTACGGCGGGTCAGCAGCGCTTGCGCAGGGCCGCCAGGTTGTCGTAGCTGATCTTGGCCTCCCGCAGCGACTGCGCCGGGTCGGTGGCGCTCGGGGAGTTGTCGTCCTCGATCATCGGGTTGTGGTAGTTCCGCTCCCCGACCCGGGAGAAGAACGTGCGGTAGTCGATGACACCCGTGCCGAAGGGCACCATGTCGTAGCCCATGCCGTTGGTGGTGCTGACCACGCCGTCCTTGGCGTGGAACAGCGGGTAGCGCTTGTTGTTGCGGGCGACCAGACCCGCCGGGTCGAAGACGTCCTTCCGGGTCGAGCCGTCGTGGGCGGTGTAGGAGTGGAACTTGTACTGGGCCACGTGGGCCCAGAAGATGTCCATCTCCAGCCAGACCACCTTCGGGTCGGTGACCTTGAGGAAGTACTCCAGCTTCCGGATGCCCGAGCTGCGGGTCGGCCGGCCCTGGTCGTCCAGCGGGCCGCCGTCGAGCAGGAAGCCGTAGGCGCCGTCGTGGTTGTGGGTGTAGAGCTTGATGCCCTCGCGGCGGGCGATCTGGCCCAGGGCGTTCCACTTGTCGGCCGCCACGTCCCAGTCGGCGCGGTAGGAGCTGCCGGTGGGGTCGCCGCCGGTGCCCATGTGGTCCATGCCGAGGATGTTGGCGATCTCCAGGTGCTTCTTGAAGGTCTCCTTGTCCTCGGTGGTCAGCGGCCAGGAGGACGGGATGAAGCCGTGGTTGCCCTGGGCGCGCAGGCCGTAGTCGTCGAGCCAGGAGCGGAGCAGCTTCGCGCCCTCGACGGACTCCAGGCTCGCGCCGCCCGGGGCGTTGGCGTGCTGGTTGTATCCGGCGAACTCGACCTGCCGGTAGCCGTGGCGGGCGAGCTGCTTGAACACCTCGCGGAAGCCGGAGGGCAGGTCGGAGGCGAGGGGGTCGCGGGCGGTGGCGTCGCGGACGGTGTAGAGGATGATGCCGCGCTTGTCGGCGGGGACGAGGACCTGCCCGCGGCCGTGACCGTGGTCATGGCCGTGTCCGTGGCCGTGGTCTCTGCCGCGGTCCTGGGCGAGGGCCGGGGCGGCGCCGAAGACGGGCGCCGCGACGGCGCCGGCCGCCACCGCGGTGCAGGTGGAGAGGAAGCGGCGCCGGCCCACGCCGAGGCTGCGGCGGAGGCTCTCGTCCGGGCCGTCGAGGGCCGGGTCCGTGCCGGCGTCGGTGCGGGAGGGATCGGTGAACGGGCTCACGGTGCCTGCCTTCTGGGTCGTGGCCTGCCCCGATGCGGCTCGGGCGGGCCGTTGTCAGTGCCGTGTGTTCCACTCTCAGTAGTCGGATCTCGGGGCGCGGATGCGGGTGCGTCAGTCGAGACCGGCCAGCCGGAGCAGGAGTTGTTTCACATCGGTGGCCGCTACGCGGTCTCCGACAGCGCGGGGGGTGGAGCAGATGAGGAGCGGACCGTCGTCGTCGCTCGCGGGGAGGCGGCCGTGGCTGCCTCGGACAGGTGAGGGATCCAGGGGCACCACCGCCATGCGGTAGCGCATGCCGAGTTTCTTGCGGGCCAGGGCGGAGGCCGCCTTGACCTTGACGTAGGGGTCGAGCGGGTCCATGAACAGCTCGACCGGGTCGTAGCCGGGTTTGCGGTGGATCTCGACGAGCTGCGCGAAATCGGGCGCGCGGTCGTCGTCGAGCCAGTAGTAGTACGTGAACCAGGCGTCCGGCTCGGCGACTGCGACCAGCTCGCCGGAGCGGGGGTGGTCGAGGTGCCGGGCCTTCTTGCCCTCGTCGTCCAGGAGTTCCGCGATGCCCGGCAGTCCTTCCAGGGCGGCGCGGGTCGCGTCCAGGTCCTCGGGGCGGCGGACGTACACGTGGGCGATCTGGTGGTCGGCGACCGCGAAGGCGCGGGAGGCCATCGGGTCGAGGTACTCCATGCCGTCCTGGGTGTGCACCTCGAGGAGGCCGGCGCGGCGCAGGGCGCGGTTGATGTCCACGGGCCGGCTGACGGGGGTGATGCCGTACTCGGAGAGCGCGACGACGGTGCGGCCCTCGGCGCGGGCGTCCTCCAGGAGCGGGGCCAGCGCCGCGTCCAGGTCGGCGGCGGCCTTCAGGGAGCGGGGGTCGTCGGGGCCGAAGCGCTGGAGGTCGTAGTCCAGGTGAGGGAGGTAGCAGAGGGTCAGGTCGGGATGCCGGGTGGCCATGATGTGCCGGGTGGCGTCGATGATCCACTGGCTGGAGACCAGGTCCGCGCCGGGCCCCCAGAAGTGGAAGAGCGGGAAGGTGCCGAGCTTGTCGGTGAGTTCGTCGTGCAGGGCCGGGGGCCTGGTGTAGCAGTCGGGTTCCTTGCGGCCGTCGGCGTAGTAGACGGGACGGGGGGTGACGGTGAAGTCGGTGTCGGCGCCCATGGCGTACCACCAGCAGATGTTGGCCACGGTGTAGCCGGGGTGGGCGCGGCGGGCGGCGTCCCAGAGTTTGTCGCCGGCGACGAGTCCGTTGTGCTGGCGCCACAGCAGGACGTCGCCGAGTTCGCGGAAGTACCAGCCGTTGCCCACGATGCCGTGCTCGCTGGGGTGGGTGCCGGTGAGGAAGGTGGACTGGGCGGCGCAGGTGACGGCGGGCAGCACGGTGCCGAGCGGTGCGCGGGAGCCGGACTGGCCGAGCCGCTTGAGGTGGGGCATGTGGTCGAGGAGACGGGGGGTGAGGCCGACGACGTCCAGGACGAGGAGGGGGGTCGGGCGGGTCATGGCAGTTCCTTCAGGCCGAGGTCGGTCAGCAGGTCGCGGGCGAGGGTCAGCTCGGC
>NZ_QHJH01000131.1 GCF_003947455.1 Streptomyces sp. WAC 04229
AGGTCCGCGGCCGCGACGCCGGCCGGCCGATCCGAGGCATGGGCTTCGACTACGTCCACTCCGCCGTCGACGACCACACCCGCCTCGCATACAGCGAGATCCACAGCGACGAGAAGGTCGCGACTTGTGCAGACTTCCTCACTCGCGCAGCCGCCTTCTTCCACGCCAGCGGCATCCCCCGCATCGAGCGCGTCCTCACGGACAATGCCTGGGCCTACCGCAAGGGCCTGGCCTGGAAACAGGTCCTCAACCAGCTCGGCGCCACCGGCAAGCTCACCCGCGCCTACCGGCCCCAGACCAACGGCAAGGTCGAACGCTTCAACCGCACCCTGCTCGACGAATGGGCCTACCTGCGGCCCTACACCAGCAACACCGAACGAACAGCAGCCCTGGCAGACTTCCTCCACAGCTACAACCATCACCGCTGCCACACCGCACTCGGCGGCCAGCCACCGATCAGCCGCGTGAATAACGTTGCGGGTCAATACACCTAGGACGTCCGCGCGGGTTCCGACAGCACGCGCAGGGCGCCGGGCAGTACCCGGGCGGTGACGGGGACGGCGGCCTCGACCTCTCCGTCGGCGCCGTAGGGTATCGCCCGGTCCGCCTCGACGCGGATCTCCCTGCCGCGCAGGACGCGGACCTGGGGGCGGTGGACGTGGGCGCCCGTCTCGAGTTCGTTCATCAGCTTGAAGAACAGCCACCGCGGCGCGTCGTGGATCATCACCACCTCCAGCAGACCGTCGTCCACCTCGGCGGCCGGCGCGATGAGCCGGTTGAAGCCGTAGTAGCCGGAGTTGGCGGCCACCACGGTGTAGCCGGTGAAGGCGTGCTCCTCGCCGTCGACCGTGATCCGGTAGCGGGTCGGGCGCCAGCCGGCGACGGCGCGCAGCGCGCCCGCGTAGTAGGAGGCCGTGCCGCGCAGCAGGCGCGCGCTGTTGGCATGGTGGTTGGCGAGCGCGTCGACACCGGCGTAGACGCTGCCGAGCACGACGGCGCGGTCGTGGACGGCCGAGGTGACCTCGATGGTGTCGACGGAGCGGGGTTCGCCGTCGAGCAGTACCCGGGCGAGCCCGGCCGGGTCGGTGGGCAGCTTCAGCGCGCGGGCGAAGTCGTTGCCGCGCCCGGCCGGGACGAGCCCGAGCAGGGCCCCGGTGCCGCTGAGCGCGCCGCCGATCCCGCCCGCCATCCCGTCGCCGCCGACGGCGAGCACCACCCGGCCCCGGTCACCGGCGCGCCGGGCGAGTTCCCGGGCGTGCGCGAGGCTGTGGCTGTACTCGGTCTCCAGCCCGGCGCCCGCCTCCCGCAGCAGCCGGGCCACCCCGAGCAGCGCGGCGGCCGAGGTGGCGCCGCCCGCGGTGGGGTTGACGACGGCGGTGAACTGTCGCATCGATGTGCCTCCGGGCTGACGGATGGTGCCGGACTGTTGTCTCACGGGTGCGCGGGGGGCCGGTCGGCGGGGTCAGTCCGCCGGCAGCAGGACGCCCGGGCCGAGCACGCCGGCGGGGTCCAGGCTGCGCTTGACCGCGCGCAGGGCCGCGATGCCGAGGGGGCCGGCCTCCTGGACGTACCAGTCGCGGTGGTCGGTGCCGACGCCGTGGTGGTGGGTGATGGTGCCGCCCGCGGCGAGGATCGCCTCGTTGGCCGCGTGCTTGGCGCGGGTCCAGTGCGCCACGGCGTCGTCGCCCTGGGCGGAGACGACGGTGAAGTAGAGGGAGGCGCCGTTCTCGTAGACGTGCGAGATGTGGCACATGACCAGCGGCGGGGTGCCGGCGTCGGTGAGGGTGCCGGTGAGCGCGTCGCGGACGGCGGCGTAGAGGGCGGGGACGCGGGACCAGTAGGTCGCGGTCTCCAGGGTCTCGGCGAGCGCCCCGGCGTCGAGCAGCGAGTCGCGCAGGTACGGCGCCGAGTAGCGGCCGTGGGCCCAGCGCTCACCCGGCTCCTCGCCCGCGAAGGTCCCCCCGCTCTCGCGCAGGACGGCGGCGGCCTCCTCGCGGCGGCGCGCGGTGTCCGCCCCGGTGCCCTCGAAGCCGACGACGGCCAGGCATCCGGCGTCCTGCCGGTCGAGGGAGGAGCCGAGGGCGTCGGGCTGGGCGAGGCCGATCAGGGTCTCGGTCTCGTCGGAGAGCCGCAGCACCGTGGGGCGCGGGCCGTCCTGGGCGAGCCTGCGCAGGGCGGCGGCGCCCTCGTCGAAGGAGGCGAAGCGCCAGCCCTCGTAGCGGCGGACCTCGGGCACGGGCCGCACGCGGACGGTGACGGAGGTGATGACGCCGAAGGCGCCCTCCGAGCCCAGCACCAGCTGGCGCAGGTCGGGTCCGGCGGCCGAGCGCGGGGCGCGGCCGGTGACGAGGGTGCCTTCGGGGGTGGCGAGGGTGAGGCCGAGGACCATCTCGTCGAAGCGGCCGTAGCCGGCGGAGGCCTGTCCGCTGGAGCGGGTGGCGGCGAAGCCGCCGATGGTGGCCCACTCGTAGGACTGCGGGAAGTGGCCGAGGGTGTAACCGTGCTCGGCGAGCAGCGCTTCGGCCTCGGGGGCGCGCAGGCCGGGTTGGAGGCGGGCGGTGCGGGAGACCTCGTCGAGTTCGAGCAGCCGGTTCATGCGGCGCAGGTCGAGGGCGACGAACGCGCCGCGGTGTCCGGGGGCGAGGCCGCCCACCACGGAGGTGCCGCCGCCGAAGGGGACGACGGGCAGCCGGTGCTCGGCACAGGTCTCCAGCACGGCCAGCACCTCGTCGTGGCCGTCGGGCAGGACCACGGCGGCCGGGGTGTCGGTGACGTCGCCGTTCCGCATCAGCAGCAGGTCGGGGGTGGACTTGCCGCGGGTGTGCCGCACGCGGGTCTCCGCGTCGGTGCGCACGTCGTCCGCACGGCCGCCGACCGCGGCCGTGAGGGCCCGGCGGGCGGTCTCGTCCAGGGGCGAGGCGGGGACGTCGATCTCCGCCAGCGGGAGCGGGGCGGCGTCGCGGGGCTTGACGCCGAGCAGTTCGCGCAGCAGCCCGGTCACCGTGTCCGGCAGCGGTGTCGCCCTGGCCGGGTCGCCCCAGCCGTTCCACAGCATGTCCATGGCCTGTCGTCCTCACGGTCGCTTCGGGGGATGCCTGCCGCACCACCCGGCGGGGCGTTACACTGTTACACATGACGCCCAACCGTCACAACCACTCGACCCGGCCGAACCCCTCGGACAACGACACGGTGCTCGACGCCGTGCGCGACTGCGTGATGGCCGTCGGGGTCCGCCGCACGACGATGACCGACGTCGCCCGCCGCGCCGGTGTCTCCCGGATGACCCTGTACCGGCGCTGGCCGGACGTGCGGTCCCTGGTCGGCGACCTGATGACCCGCGAGTGGATCTCGGTGGCGACCGGGGCCATCCCCGAGCCCCGGCCGGGCACCGGCACCCGCCCGCGCGTCGTCGAGGGACTGGTGGCCGGCGTGGAGAGGTTCCGCGCGCACCCGCTCTTCCGCAAGATCGTCGACGTCGATCCCGAGCTGCTCCTGCCCTACGTCCTGGACCGGCGCGGAGCGAGCCAGGAAGCCCTGCTGGAGTTGCTGGAGGACGCGCTGGGACAGGGCCACGCCGACGGTTCGGTGCGCCGGACGCACCCCGAGCGGCAGGCGCGGTCCGTGCTGCTGGTCGTCCAGTCCTTCGCCCTGTCGCTGCGGACCATGACCGACGAGGACGACGACGAGCTGACCTCCGCGGCCTTCCTCGCGGAGCTGCGGACCATCCTGGAAAGGACCCTCACGCCATGAGCCCCACCAGCAGCCCCGCCGCCGGGGCGGCCTCCCTGTCCGCGGCGCGGCGCGCCCGCGAGCTGGCCGACACCGTGGGCGGGCCCGTCGTGGACGTCCTGGTCGTCGGCCTCGGCGCGACCGGCGCGGGGGCCGCCCTGGACGCGGCGGCCCGCGGGCTGAGCGTCGTCGCCGTGGACGCCCACGACCTGGCCTTCGGCACCTCCCGCTGGAGCTCCAAGCTGATCCACGGCGGCCTGCGCTACCTCGCCTCCGCGCAGCTCGACGTCGCCCACGAGAGCGCGGTGGAGCGCGGGGTGCTGATGGAGCGCACCGCTCCCCATCTGGTGCGCGCCCAGCCCTTCGTGCTGCCGCTGACGCCGCTGGTCTCCCGCGGCCAGGCCGCGCTGGCGTGGGCCGGCTTCCGGGCCGGCGACACCCTGCGGCTCGCGGCGCGCACGGCCCGGGCCACGCTGCCCGCGCCGCGCCGGCTGTCCGCCGTGGAGACCCGGCACCTCGCGCCGGCCCTGCGCTCCGACCGGCTGCGCGGCGGCCTGCTGTCCTGGGACGGCCGGCTCACCGACGACGCCCGGCTGGTGACCGCGCTCGCCCGCACCGCCGCCGCCCGCGGCGCCCGGATCCTGACCCGGACCAGGGCGCTGGAACTGACCTCGTACGGCGCCCGGATACGCGACGAGCTGACCGGCGAGGAGGGCGTGGTGCGAGCCCGCGCGGTGATCAACGCCTCCGGGGTGTGGGCCGGCGGCCTGGTGGACGGCATCCGGGTCCGGCCCTCCCGCGGCACCCACCTCGTCCTGCGCTCCGAACACCTCGGCCCGCTCCCCGCGGGCCTGCACGTGCCGGTCCCCGGGGAGACCAACCGCTTCGTCCTGGTCCTGCCCCAGGGGGACGGCCGGGTCTACGTCGGCCTGACCGACGAACCCGTGGAGGGCGACGTCCCGGACGTGCCCAAGGTGCCCGAGACCGACGTCGGCTTCCTGCTCGACGTGCTCGGTTCGGTCCTGGACGTCCCGGTGCACCGGGAGGACGTGGTGGGCGCCTTCGCCGGTCTGCGCCCCCTGCTGGACACCACTTCGCCGGACCGGGCGGGCGGCGGGCCCCGCACGGCGGACGTCTCCCGCAGGCACGCCGTGCTCACCTCGTCGGAGGGCGTGATCACCGTGGTCGGCGGCAAGCTCACCACGTACCGGCGCATGGCCGAGGACGCCGTGAACGCCGCCGTGGCCGCCCGCGGCCTGACCGCGGGCCCCTCCCCCACCGCCGCCCTGCCCCTGGTCGGCGCCGCCGCCCCGCACGCCCTGGCCGCGGTGCGGGCGCCGGACCGCCTGGTGCGGCGCTACGGCACCGAGGCGCCCGACGTGCGGGCTCTCGCCGCCCGGGACCCCCGGCTCGCCGAGCGGGTACTGCCGGGTCACCCCGTCACCGGCGCCGAAATGCTGTGGGCGCTGCGTCACGAGGGCGCCCTCGACGAGGCGGACCTCCTCGACCGGCGCACCCGCATCGGCCTGGTGCCCGAGGACCGCGCGGCGGCCCTGGACGCCGTACGGGACCTGGTCGGCGAGGCCCTGGCGCGGCAGGACTGAAGGCGGCCGCACCCGCGTCGATCCCGGTCAGGAGCCCTGCGTCCCGTCCTGGACGGCCTTGCGGACGTTCGCCTCGATCTTGTGCCGGGACCGTCCTCCCTCCTTGACGTACTCCGACATCGCGGTCCGCGCGTCCCGGTCCAGGTCGCGCCAGGCCCGCACGGCGGTCTCGTAGGTGTGGGACTGCCGGGGGGTCCACCGATGCTGCGTGGGAGGCCCGTACGAGTCGCGCAGTTCCTCGACCCGGTGCTGTGCCAGGTCCGCCGCGCGACGCTTGTGCACGAGCTCCTCGAATGTATGAGCCACCACACCTCGACGGTAGTCAGAGGAACGCCGTCGCGCGCGTCGAAACCGGGGGCCGGCGGTCCCGTGGGCCCGGGTCCGCACAAGTGGGCCCCGCGGACCGCGAAGACCCTTACCATCGAGCCACCGATGACGGCCGGGCATATGCGAGAAGCGAGGACAGCGTGGCGGACACCGAGGGACCGGCAGTACCCGAGCGGCTGCTGATCACCCGTACCACCACGGGCGACGGCGTCAGCATCGTCATCCTCGCCGGAGAGGTCGACCTCGACGGCAGCGGCCAGCTGCGCGACGTCCTGCTCTCCTCGGTGCAGTCGGCACCGGGCACGGTCGTCGACTTCGGCGAGGTGGGCTTCCTGGACTCCAGCGGCATCAACGTGCTCATATCCGCCCACCAGGAGGCCGAGTCCCGCGGGGTGTGGCTCCGGCTCGCGGCACCGCGGGACGCCGTCGAGCGGGTGCTGCGGCTGGTCGGCGTCGACGGGCTCATCGCCTGCTTCCCGAGCGTCGAGCAGGCGCTGACCGACTGAGGGAGGTCAGGTCAGCGGCAGGCGCGCGTACACCGTCTTCCCCTCGGCGTGCGGCTTGGTGATCACCTCGCCGCACAGGCGGGTCACGATCTCCAGGCCGTGCCGGCCGACCCGCAGGGGGTCGCGGGGCAGGAACGTGGGAAAGGCGTCCCCGGTGTCGGAGACCGCGATCTCCACCCGGTCGTCCACCAGGGTCAGCCTGAGCCGGCAGGGTCCCGGGGCGTGCCGCAGCGCGTTCGTGACCAGTTCGCTGGCGACCAGGCGGGCG
The DNA here is from genome assembly GCF_003947455.1 of Streptomyces sp. WAC 04229. GTDB lineage: Bacteria > Actinomycetota > Actinomycetes > Streptomycetales > Streptomycetaceae > Streptomyces. The sequence continues at coordinate 6,435 of NZ_QHJH01000131.1, forward strand.
GTGTCCAGGAAGGTGTCGGCCAGGTCGACGCCCAGCTCGACGAGCCGGGTGACGAAGCGGTGCACGACGTCCCGGGCGGCCGGGATCATCGCCGAACCGCCCCTGAACTCCACCACCGTGGACACGTCGGAGGTGTCCGCGGCATCGGGTCCGTGCGCCGGAGTCATACAGAGCCTCACCGTCCGGTCGGGGCCGTGTGGGGGAGCGGGGCCCCGGCCCCTCACGATACGCACCGGCGAGGCTTTCACGGCCTCTCTGTCCCAACTTCCGCCGGACACGCCGTTTTCCGGACGGGTGCGGCCCGGTGCGCCGGACCGCCGGGGCCCTCCCGGGCGGTGGGCGGTCCGGCGGGCGGAACCGGTCAGGAGGCGGTGCAGCCGCCGACCGTGGGCGCGGCGCCGCTGCCGTTCTTCGCCACCGTGAACCCGAAGCTGGTCGACGCCCCGGCGGCCAGGGTGCCGTTCCAGCTCGGGCGGACCGTCATGACGTTGCCCGTCCAGGCGGGAGTGCCGTTCCAGAGGGACGAGACGGACTGCGGCGAGGGCAGGGTGACCGTCGCGGTCCAGGAGCTGATCGGCGCGTCGCCGGCCGTGATGGTGACCTGGCCGTTGTAGCCGCTGCTCCAGTCCGCGGTCCGGGTGTAGGCGGCCGTACAGCTCGCCGTGGGGTCACCCGGGTCACCGGGGTCGCCCGAGCCGCCGAGGGCGGTCAGGACGGCGTCGTAGGCGGGCTTCTTCCGGTAGTCGCCGTCGAAGAGCAGCGGGGTGCCGCCGCTGCGCCACGAGTACTTGTCGGTGACGCCCCAGACGGTGATGCCGGTGCAGCGGTCGACGGCGAGGCAGGCGTCGACCACCTTGGTGTAGTTGGCGGCCTGGGCCGATCCGGAGCCCTCGATGTCGAGTTCCGTGATCTGCACGTCGACGCCGAGGTCGGCGAAGCGCTGCAGGTTCTGCCGGTAGTCGGCGGGGACCGGGGAGGCGCTGTTGAAGTGGGACTGGAAGCCGACGCAGTCGATGGGCACACCGCGGGACCTGAAGTCCTTCACCATGGCGTAGACGGCATTGCTCTTCGCGTTGACGCCGTCGGTGTTGTAGTCGTTGTAGCAGAGCTTGGCGGCCGGGTCGGCGGCGCGGGCGGTGCGGAACGCCTCCTCGATGAAGCCGTCGCCGAGCCTGTCCTGGAAGGGCGAGCTGCGCCGGGCGCCGCTGCCGCCGTCCTGGAAGGCCTCGTTGACGACGTCCCAGCTGTGGATCTCGCCCTTGTAGTGGCCCATCAGGCCGTTGATGTGGCCGTTCATCGCGGTGCGCAGGTCGGCGGCGCCCAGCGCGCCCACCCAGGACGGCAGCTGGGAGTGCCAGACGAGGGTGTGGCCGCGCACGTCCGTGCCGCGGCTCCGGGCGTGGTCCACGACCCGGTCGGCGGCGGCGAAGGTGAAGGTGCCGCGGCTGGGTTCGGTGGCGTCCCACTTCATCTCGTTCTCGGGTGTCGCCGAGGTGAACTCGCGGTCCAGCGTGGCGGTGTAGTCGGCCTCGCCGAGGTGGTTCGCGGCGACGGCGGCGCCGAAGTAGCGGCCCTGGCCGGCCGCGGCGGACCCGAGTGTGTCGGCGGCTGCGGCTTCGGCGGTGTGGCCCGCGGCCGTCAGCGCGGCCACGGCCACCAGTCCGGCGGCGGCCGTTCTCGCCAGGCACCTCAAAGGCATGGTCATGTCATCCCGTTCCTTGAATCGGTGTGCGGGGGCCGTTCGGAAGGGCGGAGGGCACGGATCAGGGATCGTCGAAACTTTCGGAATGCTTTCCGAATGTCGCGGAGGAGGTTACGGATTCCCGTCCGCGGGGTCAACGCCCGGCACGCTCACCCGTGCGGACCGACCACGTGCGCGACCCGGGTGCGGTGGCGCATTCTTGCTGTGTCGCCCCGCGCGGCGGCGCACGGACGAGGTGGGGCCGATGAGTGCAGGCGCCGAGGAAGCGGACCGGACGCCCGGACGGCTGACGGCGCTGCTGATCGACGCCTGCGCCCGGGCGGTCGACGCGGCCGGCGGCCGGGTGGGCGGGGTCTACCTGTCCTCCGGCACGCCCGGCCTCCTGCGGCTCGCCGTGCTCGCCGGACTGCCCGGGCGGTTGTTCCGGCCCTGGTGGCGCCTGCACGCCGACAGCCCGTTCCCGGTCGCCGACGCCTACCGGCTGGGTGTCCGCGTCGTGCTGCCCAACGCCGCGGAGACCATGCGCCGCTACCCGCAGTTCGCGGCCGGCCTGCCGTTCCCGTTCGGGTCGCTGTACGTGCCCGTCGCCGGGGCGAGGCGGACGTACGGGGTCCTGACCGTCCTGCGCCCCGCCGCCTCGGACGCCGCCGAGGTGCTGGAGGGCGCCGACCGGATGGCGGGGCTCGCGCAGGACCTGGGCGCGGCCCTGGAGCGCCTGGACGAGGACAGCGACGCGCCGCCGGTCCTCTGGGAGGGCGAACCGCTGTGCGTCCGGCCGCCCCCCGCCGGACGGCACCCGCAGCACGCGGGAAGCTTCGCCTGGGATCCGGTCACCGGCGCCGTCACCCTCGACGAACCGCTGTGCGTCCTGCTCGGCATGCCCGCGGGCACCGCCGGACCCACCACCGCGCTCGGGTCGTTCACCGCCGTCCTGGCGCCCGACGACGGGCACCGGCTCGCCGCGGCCCTGCGGGAGACCGCCGCCGGCCGGCCGCCGCGGCTGCCCCTGTACGTGCGCGCGGCGGACGGGGCGCTGCGCCTGGTCGAGCTGTGGCGGCCCCAGGCGGCCCGCGCCGACGGCGTGACCGTACGGGGAGCGGTCCGCGACCCCTTCGCCGGCACCGTGGCCGACGCCGCCGCCGACCTGCTGCCGGACGGCGTGTTCTGCGTGGACCGGCTGGGCACGGTCGTCTACGCCAACCCGCGCGCCGCCCAGCTGCTGGGCCGGCCCCGCGCCGGGCTGCTCGGCCGCTCGCTGTGGGAGGCCGCCCCCTGGCTGGACCAGGCCGCCTACGAGGACCATCTGCGCGGTGCGCTGCTCTCCCCCGACCCGGTCCGCTTCCATGTCCGGCGCCCGCCCGACGGCAGCCGCCGCAGCGCCCCGCAGCCCTTCGAGGGCGACTGGCTGGCCGTCTCCGTCTACCCCGGCCCCGATCTCCTGACGGGCACGCTCCGGCCCGCCAACCGGGTGGCCGACGCGTCGGCCGGCCTCACCCCCGAGCACGGGGTGCCGGGGGCGGAGCCCGAGGCCGGCGACCCCGCCCCGCCGATCGCCTCGACGGCGGCCGAGTACCGCCCGATCGTGCTGGCCGTCGCCCTGACCGAGGCGGTCACCGCACGCCAGGTGTCGGCCGTGGTCGTGCGGGAGCTGCTGTCCGCCTTCGGTGGCCGCCGGCTCGCCATCTACCTGCTCCAGGACCGCCACCTCCACCTGGCCTGGGAGACGGGCTTCCCGCCGGGCTTCCTCGCGCCCTTCGAGGGCATCGCGCTGGACGCCCGGCTGCCCGGCGTCGAGACGCTGACCAGCGGCCGGCCGCTCTTCTTCGACTCCATGCAGGACCTGGCCGCCGCGTATCCGGGCATCCCGCTGGACGCCACGGAGGGCGCCCGCGCCTTCCTGCCGCTGATCGCCTCCGGACGCCCGGTCGGCTCCTGCATCCTCGGCTTCGACCGCGCGCGCGGCTTCAGTACCGAGGAACGCTCGGTGCTCACCGCGCTGGCCGGGCTGATCGCCCACGCCATGGAGAAGGCCCGGCGCTACGAGTCCGAGACCGCGCTGGCCCGGGGCCTCCAGGGAGTGCTGCTGCCCCGCCGGCTGCCCGCCCATCCTCTGCTGGAGACCGCCGGACGCTATCTGCCGGGCACCCAGGGCATGGAGGTGGGCGGCGACTGGTACGACGTCGTCGCCTCCGGGGACGGCATGGCGCTGGTCATCGGCGACGTGCAGGGGCACGGCGTGCAGGCCGCGGCCACGATGGGGCAACTGCGCAGCGCGGTGCGCGCCTTCGCCCTCGGCGACCGGCCGCCCGACGAGGTGATGAGCGGCGTCAACCACCTGCTGGCCGACCTGGACCCGGGCCTGTTCGCGAGCTGCTGCTACATCCGGCTCGACCCCGCCACCGGACGGGCGCTCGCCTCCCGCGCGGGCCACCCGCCGCCGCTGCTGCGCCACCCGGACGGACGCACCGAGGCCCTGGACCTGCCCGGTGGGGTGGTGCTCGGCGTGGACCCCGGAGCGCCCTATCCGCTGACCGAGTTCCGCGTCGAGCCGGGTGCCGTCCTCGCCCTCTACACGGACGGGCTGGTGGAGCGGCCCGGCAGCGACATCGACGACGGCATCACCGCCCTGCGGCTCGCCCTGGCGAGGGCGGGCGCGCCCGCCGCGCGACCCGGCAGGCGTGCGCTGGCCGGCGTCGCGGACCGGCTCGTCGTGAGCTCCCGCCACGCGACGGACCGCGCCGACGACATCGCGCTGCTGCTCGCCACCCGCCGTCCACGCCCCGGGAGCCCCCGATGACCGCACCCACGGCCGGCCGTCCGGCGGACCCGGTCGGCACAGGGGGTGCCCCTCGCCTCACGGAGCCCGGCAGTGTAGACATGGGCACATGGTCCGACTGAGGGGTCGATCGGGAGAAGGGTCGCCCCGTCGTCCCAGCGGCCCGCTCGCCCGGCACCGGGGGGACGCGGACCCGACACGGCGGGGGACGGACGCGGGGCGGCGTCACTCGGCACTGCGCCGGGCGCTGTCCGGACGCAGCGTGGCCGCCCAGGTCTTCGTCATGAACGTGGTCATCGTGCTGCTGCTGGTGGTGGCCGCGGCGGTGGCGCTGGTGCTCCAGGTCCGGCACGACAGCACCGTCGAGGCCCGCAACCGGTCCGTCGCGGTGGCCGAGACGTTCGCCAACTCCCCCGGCATCCTCGCGGCGCTGCGCGCCCCCGACCCCACGGCTGTGCTCCAGCCCCGGGCGGAGGCGGCGCGCAAGGCGACCGGTGTGGACTTCGTGGTCGTCACGAACACCGACGGCATCCGCTACACCCATCCCAAGCCGGACCGCATCGGCCGGGAGTTCGTGGGGGACATCGCCCCCGCGCTGGCCGGGGAGACGGTGACCGAGGAGGTCGACGGGACGCTCGGACCGCTGGTCCAGGCCATCGTGCCGGTCGAGGAGCCCGACGGCACGGTCGTGGGCCTGGTCTCGGCCGGCATCACCACGGAGAACGTCGGCGGCGCGGCCGAACGACAGCTGCCGCTGGTGCTGATCGTGGCGGCGGTCGGCCTGGTCGTCGCGACGGCGGGCACCGCGCTCGTCGGGCGGCGGCTGCTGCGCCAGACGCACGGTCTGGGACCGCGCGAGATGACCCGGATGTACGAACATCACGACGCGGTCCTGCACAGCGTCCGTGAGGGCGTGCTCATCGTCGGCCCGAAGGGCCGGCTGCTGCTCGCCAACGACGAGGCCGAGCGCCTGCTCAACCTGCCCCCCGACGCCGAGGGACGGCACGTCCTCGACCTCGGTCTGCCGGCCGACACCGCGGAGCTGCTGGCCTCCGGCCGGGTCGCCACCGACGAGGTGCACCGGGTCAAGGACCGGCTGCTGGCGGTCAACCAGCGGCCCACGGACGTCCGGGGCGGCCCCGCGGGCAGCGTGGCCACCCTCCGCGACTCCACGGAGCTGCGGGCCCTGTCCGGCCGCGCCGAGACCGCGCGGGAACGCCTGGACATGCTGTACGACGCGGGCGTGGGCATCGGCACCAGCCTGGACGTCACGCGCACCGCCGAGGAGCTGGCGGAGCTGGCCGTGCCCCGGTTCGCGGACCACGTCAGCGTGGACCTGTTCGACGCGGTGCTGGCGGGCGGCCAGCCGGAGGGCGTCACGGCGCTGCGCCGCACCGCGGTCAGCGGGGCACCCCAGGCCCCGCTGTACCCGGTGGGCCGGCAGCTGCACTACGTGGACTCCTCCCCGCAGGGCCGGACCCTGCACACCGGCACGCCGCTCCTGGAGCCCCGCCTCGACGTGGCGTCCGGCTGGCAGGCGCAGGACCTCGAACGCTCCGCGCAGATCCTGGAGTACGGCATCCACTCGCTGATCACGGTGCCGCTGCGCGCGGGCACGCTGGTGCTCGGGGTGGTCAGTTTCTGGCGTTCCGAGACGCCCGAGCCGTTCGACGAGGACGAGCTGGCCCTGGCCGAGGAACTGGTCGCGCGGGCCGCGGTCTCCATCGACAACGCCCGGCGCTACACGCGCGAGCACAGCATGGCGGTGACCCTCCAGCGCAGCCTGCTGCCCCGCCGGATGCCGGACCAGAACGCCCTGGACGTCGCCTACCGGTACCTGCCCGCGCAGGCCGGGGTGGGCGGCGACTGGTTCGACGTACTGCCCCTGTCGGGCGCCCGGGTCGCGCTGGTGGTCGGCGACGTCGTCGGGCACGGGCTGCACGCGGCGGCCACCATGGGCCGGCTGCGGACGGCGGTGCACAACTTCAGCGCCCTCGACCTGCCGCCCGACGAACTGCTCGGCCTGCTGGACGAGCTGGTCGGCCGCATCGACCAGGACGAGCAGACCGACGACAGCACCGCCCCGGTCACCGGCGCCACCTGCCTCTACGCGATCTACGACCCGGTCGCCGGCACCTGTGTGATGGCCCGGGCGGGCCACCCGCCACCCGCGCTGATCCGGCCCGACGGTGGCGTGGAGTTCCCCGAGGTGCCGGCCGGTCCCCCGCTGGGACTGGGCGGCCTGCCATTCGAGACGGCCGAGCTGCGGCTGGCGGAGGGCAGCCGGCTGGTGCTCTACACCGACGGTCTGGTGGAGGACCGGGGGCACGACATCGACGTCGGTCTGGCGCACCTGCGCCAGGCGCTGGAGACGGCCGGCGAGTCGCCCGAGGAGACCTGCCGGACCGTCCTGGACGCCCGGCTCCCGGAACGGCCGGGCGACGACATCGCCCTGCTCGTGGCCCGCACCCGCACCCTCGGGCCCGACCACGTCGCCGAGTGGCAGGTGCCGTCCGACCCGGCGGCCGTCGGCGAGGTGCGCGCCCAGGTCACCCGGCGGCTCGCCGAGTGGGGTCTTGACGACCTGGCGTTCTCCACGGAACTGATCCTGAGCGAGCTGGTCACCAACGCGATCCGGTACGGCGGTGAGACCGTCCACGTCCGGATGCTGCGCGACCGCAGCCTGGTCTGCGAGGTGTTCGACAGCAGCAGCACCTCGCCCCACCTGCGCTACGCGGCCATGACGGACGAGGGCGGGCGCGGACTCTTCCTGGTCGCGCAGCTCGCCGAGCGCTGGGGCACCCGCTACACGCCGGCCGGCAAGGTCATCTGGGCGGAGCAGCCGATGCCGTGACCGTGGCGGGCGCCGCCGCCCTCGGTCCGTACCGATTTCGTGCCCGAAGGGTGCCCAGCACGCCCAGCACGCCCAGCATCTGGTAGGAAACCTTCCTATCAGTGCCCGGCACTCCCCACCCCCCACCACCGACTGGAGATTCCGTGAGGCACCCCTTCGGCGACCCCGCGCCCCGCGCGGGCCTCTCGCGCCGTACCGTGCTCGCCATGGCATGCGCGTCCCTGGCGACCGTCCCCCTGCTCGCCCCCTCGCGGGCCACGGCCGCGTCCGTGCGCGCGGCGGGGCTCGACGACCCGGCGAAGAAGGAGATCGCCATGCAGCTCGTGTCGAGCGCGGAGAACTCCTCGCTCGACTGGAAGGCGCAGTACCAGTACATCGAGGACATCGGCGACGGCCGCGGCTACACCGCGGGCATCATCGGCTTCTGCTCCGGCACCGGCGACATGCTCGGCCTGGTGGAGCTGTACGGCGACCGCAGCCCCGGCAACGTGCTCGCCCGCTATCTGCCGGCGCTGCGCCGGGTCGACGGTTCCGACTCGCACGAGGGTCTGGATCCCGGTTATCCCGACGACTGGCGCCGGGCGGCGGGCGATCCCGAGTTCCGCCGCGCGCAGGACGACGAGCGCGACCGCGTCTACTTCGGCCCGGCCGTGCGCCAGGGCAAGGCGGACGGCCTGCGCACGCTGGGTCAGTTCGCGTACTACGACGCGATCGTCATGCACGGCGGCGGCGGTGACCGGCTGAGCTTCGGCAGCATCCGCGAGCGCGCCCTGGGCCGGGCCCGGCCGCCGGCCCAGGGCGGCGACGAGGTCACCTACCTGCACGCGTTCCTCGACGAGCGGGTGTGGGCGATGAAGCAGGAGGAGGCGCACAGCGACACCAGCCGGGTCGACACGGCGCAGCGCGTCTTCCTCGACCAGGGCAACCTGGACCTCGACCCGCCGCTGGACTGGAAGGTGTACGGGGACAGTTACCACATCGGCTGACGGCGGCCGGTCCCCGGGAGACGAGCACGACGCGGGCCGCGGAGCCGGCCGTGTGCCGGACTCCGCGGCCCGCGACGCGGGGTTGCGCCCCGGTGTCAGTGCCCGAAGGCGTCCTTGCCCTTCTCCTTGGCCTGCCGGGCGTCACCCTTGGACTGCTCGGCGCGGCCTTCGGCCGTCATCCTCTCGTTGCCGACGGCCCGGCCGACCGTTTCCTTGGCCTTTCCCTTGGCCTGCTCCATCTTGGCCTTCGACTTCTGGTTGCCGGCCACAGTGCCTCACCTCTCGGCGTTCGTGTGCGATGGTCTGCCCTGCGGGTGCCCACTGGGACGGCGCCAAACGTGCGCGGTGGCGGCAGGGGTGTTCGCGGGTCCCCGGGGTAGAGGACGGTCAGAGCAGGGACCGTCGTCGACTCGGAGGAACGTCATGGCCGGAATCCTGGACCGGATCAAGCGGTTCGCGCGCAGCCCGCAGGGGCGCAGGGCCACCGAGCAGGTGCGCCGCGCGGCCGCGGACCCGCGCCGCCGCGCGCAGGCCCAGCAGATGCTGCGGAGGTTCGGCAGCAAGCGGCGCTGACCGCGTCCGCACGAGAGGCCGTCCGGTCAGCACTGACCGGCGTGGGTGTGACTGTGGGACGTCTCCGGCGGGCAGCCCCGCTCGTCGCCCGGGCGGTCCCGGCGCCAGTCGCGGACCGCGACGGTCAGCGCGCACAGCATCGCGGCGACACCGCATCCCACGGAGAGGGCCACCGCCTCCTGGTAGTCCTCGTGGGTGGCGTTCAGCGTCAGGTAGAACAGGCCGGGAAGCGCGGCGGTCCCCACGGCTCCGCCGAGCCGCTGCCCCGTCTGGAGGGCGCCTCCCGCGGCACCCGCCATCCGCACGGGGACGTCGCGCAGGGTCATCGTGATGTTCGGGGAGATCACACAGCCGCTGCCGAGACCGCCGAGCAAGAGGGCCGGCACCGCGAACCAGGCGGCCCGGTCCGGCGGCGCGAGCCAGAGCAGCAGGGCGGTGGTGCCCAGGCCGGTCATCACGGCGACGAGTCCCCAGACCGTCAGCAGCCTGCCCAGCCGCTCGACCAGCCGGCCCGCCACGGCCGCGGCGGCGGCCGATCCGACGGCGAACGGGGTGACCGCCAGGCCGGACATCAGGGGCGAGTAGCCCAGGCCGTTCTGGAAGAAGAGCGCGAAGACCAGCCACACCCCGCTGAACCCGACGAAGTACAGCGCCGCCAGGCCCGCGCCGGTGGCGTAGCCGCGGGTCTCGGTGAGCAGGCCCGGTTCCAGCAGCGGCTGCCCGCCGCGACGGGCGATCCGGCGCTCCCACCGCGCGAAGGCGACCAGGACGGCGGCCCCCGCCGGGAACAGCCACCACACCCGGGTCAGTCCGCCGGACTCGGCGAGGACCAGCGGCAGCATCAGGGCGAGGATCCCGGTGCCGAGGAGCGCCACACCCACCGGGTCCAGCCGTCCGGGGCCGCCGGGAGCCACCCTGGGCAGCAGGCGGAAGCCGAGCACCAGCGCGACCACGCCGACCGGCACGTTCACATAGAAGATCCACCGCCAGCCCTCGGGACCGGCCAGGGCCAGGATCGCCCCGCCGACGACCGGTCCCACGGCGCTGGAGACGCCGACTGTGGCGCCGAAGAGCCCGAAGGCGCGGCCGCGTTCCGCGCCCCGGAAGAGCTGCTGGATCAGCGCCGAGTTCTGCGGTGCGAGGCTGCCCGCGGCGACCCCCTGGAAGATCCGGGCGAGCACCAGCAGCCCGATGCCCGGCGCGGCTCCGGCGGCGGCGCTGAAGAGTACGAAGGCGGCGAGGGCGGCCAGGAAGACGCGGCGCCTGCCGAACGCGTCGCCGAGCCGGCCGGCCGTCACCAGGGTCAGGGCGAAGGCGAGCGCGTAGCCGGAGACGACCCACTGCACGGACGCCGCCGACGCGTGCAGCCCCTGTTGCATGGACGGCAGGGCGACGGCGACGATCGTCACGTCCAGGAGGGTCATGAAACCGGCGACCAGCGTGACCCAGAGGGCTCGCCACCGGTTCGGATCCGAGCTGTCGTCCGGACGCTGCACGCGGGCTCCCCTCATGTCGCGGCCCGGGGCGCGATCACCCGGCGCCCCACGCATGCGTCACCCGTGACGAGGGGTTCAAACCCGACGGCAAAGCCCAACCATGAGATCCCATAAGCTGCTCTTATGGCCTCATAGACCGGACCCGCGTACCGACTTAGGCTTGCCTTAGCTTAGGCTTCCCCGAGAGTCGATCTGTCACCGCTCGAAGGGAACCTGAACATGCCCCGCCCTCTGCGGGTAGCCATCGTCGGATCCGGCCCCGCCGGCATCTACGCGGCCGACGCCCTGCTCAAGTCCGAGGTGGCCGCCGACCCCGGCGTTTCCATCGACATCTTCGAGCGCATGCCCGCCCCGTTCGGACTCATCCGTTACGGCGTCGCGCCCGACCACCCGCGGATCAAGGGCATCATCACCGCCCTGCACCAGGTGCTCGACAAGCCGCAGATCCGTCTCTTCGGCAACGTGAACTACCCGACCGACGTCAGCCTGGACGATCTGCGCGCCTTCTACGACGGCGTGATCTTCGCCACGGGCGCCACGGCCGACCGTGACCTCAAGATCCCCGGCTTCGAGCTCGACGGTTCCTACGGCGCCGCCGACTTCGTCGCCTGGTACGACGGCCACCCCGACTACCCGCGCACCTGGCCGCTGGAGGCCGAGAAGGTCGCCGTCCTCGGCGTCGGCAACGTGGCCCTGGACATCGCGCGCGTCCTGGCGAAGACCGCGGACGAGCTGCTGCCGACCGAGATCCCGCCGAACGTCTACGAGGGCCTCAAGGCCAACAAGGCGCTGGAGGTCCACGTCTTCGGCCGCCGCGGCCCGGCGCAGGCGAAGTTCAGCCCGATGGAGCTGCGGGAGCTGGACCACTCCCCCAACATCGAGGTCATCGTCGACCCCGAGGACATCGACTACGACGACGGCTCGATCGCGACCCGGCGCGGCAACAAGCAGGCCGACATGGTCGCCAAGACCCTGGAGAACTGGGCGATCCGCGACGTCGGCGACCGGCCGCACAAGCTGTTCCTGCACTTCTTCGAGTCGCCCTCCGAGATCCTCGGCGAGGACGGCAAGGTGGTCGGCCTGCGCACCGAGCGCACCGCGCTGGACGGCACCGGCAACGTCAAGGGCACCGGCGAGTTCAAGGACTGGGACGTCCAGGCCGTCTACCGGGCGGTCGGCTACCTGTCCGACCAGCTGCCCAAGCTGCCCTGGGACATCGACTCGGGCACGGTCCCGGACCAGGGCGGGCGGGTCGTCCAGGAGTCCGGCGAGCACCTTCAGTCGACGTACGTCACCGGCTGGATCCGGCGCGGCCCGGTCGGCCTCATCGGCCACACCAAGGGCGACGCCAACGAGACGGTGTCCAACCTGCTGGACGACTACGCGAACGGCCGTCTCCAGACGCCCGTCTCGCCCGCTCCGGAGGCCGTGGACGCCTTCCTGGCCGAGCGGAACGTCCGCTTCACCACCTGGGACGGCTGGTACCGCCTCGACGCCGCGGAGAAGGCGCAGGGCGTGCCGTTCGGGCGGGAGCGCATCAAGCTCGTCGAGCGCGAGGACATGCTCCGCGAGAGCGGCGCCTGACATCTGACGCCCGGGCCTCTCGGCCCGGTGGCCGGGCCCGGCGGGGAGTCTCCCGCCGGGCCCGCGGCCGTCAGACCTCCAGCTCGCTCTCGATGCGGCGCAGCTGGTGGCGGGCCATCGCGAGGTTCGCGCGGCTCGCGTCCAGCACCAGGTAGAGGAACAGCCCGTTGCCACCGCGTCCCCTGAGCAGGCGGATCATGTGGTACTGCGTGTTCAGGGTGATCAGGATGTCCTCGATCTCCTCCTTCAGGCCGAGGTGTTCCATGGTGCGCAGCTTGGCCCGTACGACGTCGGTGTTGCCCGCGGCGGCGACCTCCAGGTTGAACTCCTTGGTCCCGCCCAGCGTGCCGAGCGCCATGCCGCTGGTGTAGTCGACCAGCGCGGCGGCGGACGCTCCGTCGATGGAGCTGAGGCATTCCTTGAGCGAGGTCTCCAGGTTGGCCATGGTGGTTCCTTTCCGGACGTGATCGGTACGCGATCGGTGGTCAGGTCGGCCGGCGGTGGCCGCCGGCCTGGGGGGTCGGTCGGGGTACGGGGCGCTGCGG
>NZ_QHJH01000132.1 GCF_003947455.1 Streptomyces sp. WAC 04229
GACATCCGGACCTGGATCGCCGCATGGAACACCGATCCCAAGCCCTACGTCTGGATGAAGACCGCAGACGAGATCCTCGAACGCCTCGCCAGCTATCTGAACAGAATTCCTGACTCAGAAGACTAGGTCCTGTCGTCAAACTCCCGCCGTCCGCCCGGAGGGCGGGCCCGGCGGCGTCAGGTGCGTGCTCTCGGCGCGCGGGGCCCTGATCCTCGTACTGGATGTACTTGGGTCAGGGCCCCGTGCGGCGAGAGTGCGTGCATGGCCCCGCCGGGCAGACGGGAGTTTGACGACAGGGCCTAGGGGACGACCTCCAGCTGGGCCATCATGCCGACGCTGGAGTGCTCCAAGAAGTGGCAGTGGTAGACGTACCGGCCCAGGTAGTCGGTGAACGTCGCCTGCAACCGCACCGATGTGCCGGCCGGCAGCCGCACGGTGTCCTTGAGCCCCTCGTCGTCCTGGGACATCGGCATGCCGAGGCGGTCGAGGACCCGGAACTGCACCAGGTGCAGGTGGAAGTTGTGGTCGAGATCGGCGTCGTCGTTGTGCACGGTCCAGATCTCGGTGGTGCCCCGCTTGACGGTGAAGTCGACGCGGTCCGGGTCCCAGGGCTTGCCGTTGATCAGCGGGACCGGTTCGCCGGAGAAGTCGAACTTGAGGCTGACGTCGCGCTGCACGGTCGCCCTGGGCAGTGCGGGCAGGGGCCGCAGCCGTGCGGGGATCCTGTCGGCGTCGGCGGCCGTGGACATCACGTCGAACCGCAGCACCTCCCCCTTGGTGCTGTCGCTGAGCATCACCGACGTCCCGACAGGGATGCCGGTGAAGTCGATGACCAGGTCGGCGCGTTCACCGGAGCTGAGCGTCACCGAGGAGCGGGGCACGGGGGCCGGCAGCAGCCCCCCGTCCGAGCCTATCTGCGTGATCTTCCCCTGCGCGAGGCTCAGCGTGTACGTGCCCTCGTTGGTGGCGTTGAGGAAGCGGAAGCGGTACTTGCGGGCGGCGACCGGGAAGTAGGGCTTGATCTTTCCGTTGACCACCACGTGGTTGCGGTCGTGCGGGAAACCCCATATCAGGGTGCCGTCGGCGTCCAGCTGGACGTCGGTGAACATGACCGGCACGTCGTACGCGCCGGTCGGCAGCCCCAGATGGTCCTCGGCCGGGTCGTCGACGAGGTAGAAGCTGTGCAGCCCGCGGTAGGTGTGCTCGGCCTCGTCGCCGTGCACGTGGTCGTGGTACCAGAGTGTGGCGCCACGCTGGTTGTTCGGGTAGCGGTAGACCTTGGCGGCACCCGGCATGATCATGTCCATCGGGTGTCCGTCGTCGACGGCCTTCACATGGCCGCCGTGCAGGTGCACGTTGGTGTGCACGGCGAGCATGTTGCGGAACCTCACCGTGACCGGGCGGCCGGTGCGGCCCCGCACGGTCGGGCCGACCCAGTCGCCGCCGTACGTGAGGGCGTCGGTGACGACGCCCGGCGCCAGTTCGAGCCGCGCGGGGCGCACCTCGATCTCGTACTCGTCCCCGGCCCGCGTCTGGCGGACCGGCTTCGCGACCGGCGGCACCGGCATGCGTGTCCGGAACTCCTCGACGCGCAGCGGCTTCGCCCTGCGTGACGCGGACGGGCTCGGGCCATGCGCGTGCGGATGGGGCGCGGTGGGTGTGGTGGGTTCGACGGACGAGGCGAGTCCACGGAACAGCATCGTGGACCCCGCCACCGATCCGCCCGCGACGAGAAACAGCCGTCTCTTCAACGTATTCTCCCCCTGATTCAACAATGCCGACGGAACCCTACGACGGCGGGGCGGGCCTCACCCTCTTCCAGATTGCTGACCTTGGCCGGGTGTACGGGGCCGGGTTTCGGCGCCCGGACGGAGGGTTCAGGTGCAGGCGCTCAGCGTGACCGGCACGCCGTTGAAGACCGCGTTGCCGGATGGCACGTCCACCGCGCCGCCGGTCAGCTCGTTCACGTTGACGCCGGCCCGGTCCGCAGCCAGCCGCTGCCCGGTGTTCCGGTGCCCCCAGCCGTGCGGGAGGCTCACCACCCCCGGCATGATCGTGTCGGTCGGCTCCAGCTCCACCTCCAGCGCGCCCGAGGCCGAGGTGATCCGGGCCCGCTCGCCGAGTCCGAGCCGGGCCTGGTCGTCCGGGTGGATCTGCAGGGTGCAGCGGTTCGTGCCGCCCGTCAGCCTGGGCACGTTGTGCATCCAGCTGTTGTTGGAGCGCAGGTGGCGGCGCCCGATCAGCACCATCGGCGCCGGGGGACGGCTGATCGCGGCGCGCAGACGGCCGGTGTCCTCGGCGAGCGGGCCGGGGGCCAGCTCGACCCCCTCGGACGGGGTCTTGAGGATCTCGCCCAGCCGGGGTTCGAGCGGGCCGAGGTCGAGGCCGTTCGGGTGCCCGAGCAGCTTCTCCCGGGTCAGTCCGTACGGGCCCATCCGCAGCATGGCGTCGAGCAGAAGGTCGGGGCCGTCGTGCCCCTCCAGTTCGGCGCGGGTCGTCACCGGGATCGCCTCGATGAGCTGGCTCAGCATCTGCTCGGGCAGGCCCGACGGGTCGGCCTCCGCGCCCAGTCCCATCGCGATCAGCGTAAGCCGCTCCATGATCTCGGCCTCGCTGCGCTGCCCCGGTTCGAGCGGCAGCACCGCCGGTGAGTAGCGGGCGTAGTTGCGCACCTGGATGGTGGAGATCAGGAAGTCGTAGTGCGGCATCTGCAGGGTGCGCGGCGGCGGCAGGATCACGTCGGCGTGCCGGGTGGTCTCGTTCAGGTAGGGGTCTACGGCCACCATGAAGTCGAGGCCGTCCAAGGCGCGGTCGAGACGGCCGCCGTCCGGGGTGGAGAGGACCGGGTTGCCGGCGACGGTGACGAGGGCGCGCACCTGGCCGGGACCGGGCTGCTCGATCTCGTCGACCATCGTGGCGGCCGGGAACTCGCCGAGCGTCTCGGGAAAGCCGCGCACCCGGCTGTGCCAGCGTCCGGCGGTGAACGGCTCGGGGCTCTTGTGCACCTCGGCGGTGGCCGGCCTGGCGTACATCGCGCCGCCGGCCCGGTCGAAGTTGCCGGTCAGGACGTTGAGGACGTCCACGAGCCACTGTGCGAGGGTGCCGAACTCGGCAGTGCAGGTGCCGACGCGGGCGTAGACGGCGGCGGTGGGCGCGGCGGCCAGCTCGCGGGCGAGCCGCCGGATCGTGCCCGCGTCGACACCGCAGTAGGGGGCCACGTGCTCGGGGGTGAATGCGGCGGCGAGCTCGCGCAGCCGGTCGAGCCCGGCCACCGGGACCCGGATCGTGTCCAGGTCCTCGGTGAGCAGGGTGTGCACCATGGCGAAC
This sequence comes from Streptomyces sp. WAC 04229, assembly GCF_003947455.1. GTDB lineage: Bacteria > Actinomycetota > Actinomycetes > Streptomycetales > Streptomycetaceae > Streptomyces. The sequence continues at coordinate 3,328 of NZ_QHJH01000132.1, forward strand.
AGCAGCGCGGGGTCACTGCCGGGCCGTACGAACACATGCTCGTCGGCGAGTTCGGCGGTCGGGGTGCGCCTGGGGTCGACCACCACGATCCGCCCGCCGCGTTCGCGGATCCGCCGCATCCGCCCGGCGAAGTCCGGTGCGGCGCACAGGGAGCCGTTGGACACGGCGGGGTTGGCGCCGATGATCAGGAGGTGGTCGGTGCGGTCGAGGTCGGGCACCGCGACCGCCCACGGGTCTCCGGTCATCAGCCCGGACGCCACGTGTTTGGGCATCTGGTCGACGGTGCTCGCCGAGAACACGTTGCGGGTGCCGAGCGCCATGGCCAGCGGTCCCCGGTAGAGGATGCCGGCCATGGTGTGGAACGTCGGGTTGCCGTAGTAGAGGGCCAGGGCGTCCCGTCCGTGCTCGGCGATGACGGCGTCCAGGCGACGGCCCACATACGCGAACGCCTCGTCCCAGTCGGCCCGGCGCCAGGAGTCGCCCTCGCGCACCATGGGGCTGGTGAGCCGGTCGGGGTCCTCGTCGAGACGGCCCAGCACGGCTCCCTTCGGGCACATGTAGCCCTTCGAGAACGGGTCGTCCTTGTCGCCGGTCACCGAGACGACGCGTTCGCCGTCGAGGGTCAGGCGCAGGCCGCAGACGGCCTCGCACAACGGGCAGGTGCGGTACGCGGTCCTCATGTTGTCGTCCTTTGGTCAGTGCAGGCTGATGCCGACGGCATCGAGGGCCTTGAGCACCGTGCCGCGCTCCAGTTCGGCGGCGACGAGTTCGAGGTCGTCGGCCATGTAGCGGTCGTCGTCGAGGGTGGGCACCAGCGAGCGGATGGTGTCGTAGGTGACCCGGGCTGCCGGGCTGAGCCCGTCGCGGCGGCCGGAGACGTCCACGGCCTGGGCCGCGGCGAGGAATTCGAGGGCCAGGATGGTGTTGTTGTTGCGCAGCACCCGGCGGCAGTTGCGGGTGGCGATCAGGCCCATGCTGACGACGTCCTGGTTGTCGCCGTTGGACGGGACGCTCTGGGTGCTGGCCGGGCTGATGGTGCGGTTCTCGGCGACGAGCGCGGTCGCCGGGTACTGGGCGCCGGCGAAGCCGCTGTTGAGGCCGGGCTCGCCCTTGACCAGGAACTCCGGCAGGCCGTAGCTGAGGTGCCGGTTGAGGAGGCGGTTGCTGCGCCGCTCGGAGAGCACGCCGAGCTGGGTGAGCGCGATGGTCAGGAAGTCCATCACGAAAGCGATGGGCTGGCCGTGGAAGTTGGCGCCGTGGAAGATCTCCTGGCCGGGGAAGAACAGCGGGTTGTCGTTGGCGGAGTTGAGCTCGATCTCCAGCTTGGTGCGGGTGTGCGACAGGGTGTCCCGCATGGCTCCGATGACCTGCGGGATGGCCCGCAGCGAGTACGCCTTCTGCAGATAGACCTCGGAGCGGTGGACGTTCCCGCCGTCGCCGTTCTCCTTGCTGGCGGCCACCTCCTTGCGCAGGTCGGCGTGTTCGACGGTGAGGCGGCTGCCGGCCATCAGGGTGCGCATGTTGGCGGCGCTGGCGATCTGTCCCGCGTGCGGGCGGGCGATGTCGTGGCCCTCCGGCTGGAACGGGCTCATCGAGCCCTGCAGGGTCTCGACGACCAGCGCGGCGACGATCTCGGCGTGCCGGGCCTGGGCCAGCGCGTGCTCGGCGAGGAGGGAGCCCACGCCGGTCATCGCCGACGTGCCGTTGATCAGGGCGAGGCCCTCCTTGAAGCGCAGCTGCAGCGGCTCGATGCCGAGCGAGCGAAGCACCGGGCCGGTCGGTGTCTTCACCCCGCCGCGCAGCAGGTAGCCCTCGCCGATGAGGGTGCTGGCGATGTGCGAGAGGGGGGCGAGGTCGCCACTGGCGCCGAGCGAGCCGATCTCCGGGATGGCCGGGGTGAGGCCCTCGTTGAGGTAGAGGGCGAGGCGTTCGAGGATCTCGGGGCGGACCGCGGAGTGGCCCTTGGCGAGGGCGTTGAGGCGGGCGGCGACGATGGCGCGGGACTCCGGCTCGTTGAACAGCGGGCCGACGCCCGCGCTGTGGCTGCGTACGAGGTTGGTCTGGAGCTCGGTCTCCTTGGCGGTGTCGACCAGCATGTAGATCATCTCGCCGTAGCCGGTCGTCACCCCGTACACGGGGATGTTCTGCCGGACGGTGTCCTCGAACTGTTCGCGGCTGGCCGCGGCGCGGCTCAGCACCTGCGGGCCCAGGGCGACCGGTACGTGCTCCTCGGCAACCCGGCGGACCTGCGGCACGTCGAGCGTCTCGCCGTCGAACTCGACTCGGACATCGGTTCCCACCATGGTCATGTGAAACTCCCGGTCAGGTGTGGTGACAGGACGCCTGGTTGCGCGTCGATGCCACCACCGGCACACCGGGTACCGCACCTTCTCCCGTGCCCTGGTGGTGATCACGTGCCGAAGTCGCCGCGTGCCCCGCGGTGCCGGACTCCGGGCTCTTCCAGGCTCTCCCGCGCTGCGGCCGCCCTCCCCGCCGGCCGCCGAAGTCCGGGCACGGGCGTCGGCAGGAAAGGCACCGCGGAAGATGCAGCGGCCGCCCGACGGCGCCGAGCATGACGGCATGCGAGACAAGGGAGGCCAGATGATCAACGTGTTTCAGCCGAGCGTCGGCGCCGAGGAGCTCGCGGCGGTCGGCAAGGCCTTCGACAGCAACTGGCTGGGCTACGGGCCCCGGACGCGCGAGTTCGAGCGCGACTTCGGCGAACACCTCGGTGTCCCGCCGGAGACCTTGCTGTTCCTCAACTCGGCCACCTCGGCGCTGGGTCTGACGGCCCAGCTCCTCGAATTCGGGCCGGGCGACGAGGTCGTCGTCCCGTCGATGAGCTTCGTGGCCAACGCCAACACGATCGCCGCCACCGGCGCCCGCGTGGTGTTCTGCGACGTCGACCCGCACACCCTGAACCCGTCCGCGGCGGACATCGCCGCCTGTCTCACGCCGCGCACCAAGGCCGTGACGATCCTGCACTACGGCGGCCACCCGGGCGACGTCGTGGCGATCAACGAGCTGTGCCGGGAGCGCGGCATCCCGCTCGTCGAGGACGCCGCCTGCGCGGTGCACTCCCGGGTGGACGGCCGGGCTTGCGGCACCTTCGCCGATATCGGCATCTGGAGCTTCGACTCCCGCAAGATCATCACGACCGGAGACGGCGGCATGATCTATCTGCGCGACCCCGAACTGGCCCGCCGCGCCCACCGCCTCGCCTACCACGGCATGGAGGACCGCGGTGCGTTCGCGGCGATGGCCCACAACCCGCGCCGCTGGTGGGACCAGACCGTCCACGAGGTCGGCCAGCGGCTCATCGGCAACGACATGACCGCGGCCATCGGCCGGGTCCAACTACGCCGGCTGCCCGGCTTCGTGGAGCGCCGCCGGGAGATCTCGGCCGCCTACGACCGCATGCTGGCCGGCCTGCCCGGTGTGCGGCTGAGCCCGCCGCCGCCCGCGGGGCACGAGTCCACGCACTACTTCTACTGGGTGCAGGTCGACCCGGCGCTGCGCGACGGGATCGCGGAGTACCTGCTGGAGAACGGCGTCTACACCACGTACCGCTATCCGCCGCTGCACCGGGTCCCGCTGTACGGCTCGGACGCGCAGCTGCCCGGCACCGACACCGCCGCCGCGACCACGCTGCTGCTCCCGCTGCACCAGGCGCTCACGGACGCCGAGGTCGAGCAGGTGGCGCGGCGTTTCCGCGAGGCGGTCGAGCGGCACGCACCGAGCGCGGCGGCCTGACAGCCGGTGTCCGCAGGGCAGTCGCTGCCGCGTCTGCCCGGGCGGGCCTGCCCGTACGCGCCGGAGCCGTCACCGCCTCGGCACCCGGGCGGCCGACCGCCCGTCACTCAACCACGGAGGCATCATGACCATCGGCGCCGACACTGTCGTCACCGAGTGCACCGCCTGCCGGATCTGCGGGAACCGCAGTCTGCTGCCGGTGCTCGATCTGGGGATGCAGGCGCTCACCGGCATCTTCCCCCGGCCCGGCGAGACCGTACGGGTCGCGCCGCTGGAGCTGATGCGCTGCGCCCCGGGCGGCTGCGGGCTGCTGCAGGTGCGGCACACGCCCGACCTGTCGCTGATGTACGGCGAGCACTACGGCTACCGCTCCAGCATCCGCCCCTTCATGGTCGGCCACCTGAAGGGCAAGGTCGCCGCCCTCACCGGCCTGGTCGACCTCGCCCCCGGCGACCTCGTGCTCGACATCGGCAGCAACGACGCGACGCTGCTCAAGGCGTACCCGTCGGACGTCACCCGAGTCGGGATCGACCCGACCGGCGAGAAGTGGCGGGCGTCCTACCCCGACGACATCGCCCTGATCCCCGACTTCTTCTCCAAGGACGCCTTCACCGAGCGGTACGGCGACCGGAAGGCGAAGGTCGTCACCGCGATCGCGATGTTCTACGACCTGCCAGACCCGTTGGGCTTCATGACCCAGGTCCGCGACATCCTGGCGGACGACGGCGTGTGGATGATCGAGATGAGCTACGCGCTGCCGCTGCTGGACATTCCGGCGTACGACGCGATCTGCCACGAGCACCTGGAGTACTACCAGCTGCGGCAGATCGAGTGGATGGCCGCCCGCGCCGGGCTCACCCTCACCACCGCCGAGATCACCGACGTGAACGGCGGCAGCCTCTGCGTCACGCTGGTGAAGGACCCGTCGAAGCACCGCATCGACCACGCCGGCATCGAGCGCGTCCGGCAGCGCGAGGCGGTGCGCGCGCTCGACACCGACGAGCCGTACGAGTCGTTCGCGCGTCGTGTCGCCCGGCATCGCGACGAGGTCCGCGCGTTCTTCGACCGGTCGCGCAGGGCAGGGCTCCACACCGTCGGCTACGGCGCGTCCACCAAGGGCAATGTGATCCTGCAGTACTGCGGCATCACCACCGACGACCTGCCGTGCATCGGCGAGGTCAGCGCGGAGAAGCAGGGCGCGGTCACGCCCGGCTCCGGTATCCCGATCGTGTCCGAGGAGAACGCCAAGGCACGCAGGCCGGACCAGTTGTTCGTGCTGCCCTGGGTGCACCGGCAGGGCTTCGTCGAGCGGGAGCGGGAGTTCGTCGCCGCCGGGGGCAGGCTGGTCTTCCCGCTGCCGTCGGTGGACGCCCCGGCGCGTTCCCGGGGCGGCGTCGGGTGACGCGGGCCGGGTTCCTGTCCTCGGCGCTCGTCGAGGACGGGCGGGTCGACGCCGACGTGTTCCTCAAGGAGCGCTCCGCGTCCGCCGCGTACGACGTGACGGAGGTGCCGCTGGCGTCGCTCGGCGCATGGCACCTGGGCGAGCGGCTGGTGCACTCTTCGGGACGCTTCTTCACCGTCGAGGGTCTTGCGGTGCGCACCAACCACGGCCGGGCGCCCTCGTGGCGGCAGCCGATCATCGTGCAGCCCGAGATCGGGATCCTCGGGATCCTCGTCAAGCGGTTCGACGGTGTGCCGCACTTCCTGATGCAGGTCAAGATGGAGCCCGGCAACACCAGCCTGGTGCAGTACGCGGCGACGGTGCAGGCCACGCCGAGCAACTACCAGCGGGTGCACGGCGGACGCTCCACGCCATACCTGGACTACTTCCTGCCGTCCTCCCGCCGCCGGGTGCTGGTCGACCGGCTGCTGTCCGAGCACGCCGCGTGGTACCTGCACAAACGCAACCGCAACATGATCGTGGAGGTCCCGCCGGACGAGGACGTGCCACAGTACGACGATTTCGCCTGGCTCACCCTCGGGCAGATTCGGCGTCAGCTGGCCCGGGGCCACGTCAACATGAACGCCCGTACGGTGCTGGCCTGCATCTCGTACGCCGCGGGCGGGACACTGCCCGCCGACGACTTCCACGCGGCCGTCGTCACCTCGCACCGCAGCCACCGCTCCAACGCCGACCTGGCCGAGGCGATGACCTGGCTGATCGACCAGAAGGACCGCTTCACCCTCGAAGTGCGCCGCGTCGGCCTGTCCGAGCTGGACGAGTGGATCGCCGACGACCAGAGCATCCGGCACCGCGACGGCGACTTCTTCCGCGTCGTCGGCCTCTCCGTGGCCGCGAGCAGCCGCGAGGTCGGCTGCTGGACCCAGCCCATGCTGGAACCGGTGCCCGGCAACCTGGTGGCCTTCCTGTGCCGGCGCCGCGCCGGGGTCCTGGAGTTCCTCGTCCAGGCGATGGTGCAGCCGGGTCTGACCGACCGGCTCGAACTGGCCGCCACCATTCAGCTGTCGCCCGGCCTCCACCGCACCGGGGCCGCCGCGCCGCCGCTGGTCGAGTACCTCGCGACGGCCGGGCCGCAGGTGCGGCACAGCTCGGTGCAGTCCGAGGACGGCGGCCGCTTCCTGCGGGCCGACACCCGGCACGTCGTCGTCGAGCTGACCGCGGACCGGGACATCGCCGTCCCGCCCACCCACCGGTGGATGACCCTCGGTCTGCTCGACCGCCTCGTCGCCGCCGGCTACTACGTCAACGTCGAGGCACGCAGCCTGATGGCGTGCCTCCTCTAGGAGACCGTATGGACTTCCTGCTGGTGGGCCGGTCGCGGTTCGCGCAACGGCGGGTGCTGCCCGCCGCTGCGGCGCTGCCCTTCGGATCGACCGCGGTGGCGAGCCGCCGCGACGGCACCGACTGGCGTACCCTCGCGGCCCGCAGGCCGGGCCTCGTCCACGTGTCCTCGGCCAACGGCGACCACGCCGAGGCCGTGCTGTGGGCGCTGGAGCACGGGAACCACGTCGTGGTGGACAAGCCCGCGTTCCTGACCCTGCCCGAGGCGACCGCGGCCGTGGCGCTCGCCCGGGCGTCGTCCCTGGTCCTGGCCGAGGCGACCTGCTACGCGTACCACCCGATGTTCGCCCACGCCCGCGGCCTGACGTTCGACGGGGCCGTGGCCGTCTTCACGCCGCCGGTGCCGCCCGACGACTTCCGTCACGACCGCGCGCGGGGCGGCGGCGCCTTCGCCGACACCGGGCCGTACTTCGCCTCGCTGGGCCGTGTCCTGTGGGACGCCGAGCCCACCCGGGTCGAGGTGATCGTGGGCGACCGGTCCGCCGACGGCCTTGAGCTGTCGTACAGCGTCCTGGCCGGATATCCCGGCGGCCGGACCGTGGTCGGCCGGTTCGGCTTCACGTCCGGCTACCGCAACTCGCTGCACCTGCTCGGTCCGGGCACGGGCGCCGACTTCGAGCGCCCGTTCTCGGCGCCGCCCGACCTCTCCCCCACCGTGCGGGTGTCCCACGACGGCGCCTCCGTGTCCCACCGGGTCGCCCCGGCCGACAGCATGCTGCTCTTCCTGGAGCAGGTCCTCACGGCGATCCGTACCGGGTCGAGGGAGTTCGACGCGCCGCTGCTGAGCGACGCCCGGACCCGGGACCTCCTCGCCCGCGCGGCCGGCGCCTGAACTCCCTCGGCCTGTACGAGAGCTCACATGAACTCTCGCACGTGTCAGCGGAGTTCGTGCGCAGCCTCCGCATCGCCCCCCACCCGCACACATGCGGACGCCACCCGCGCATCGCGGGTGGCGTCCGTGGGTCGAGGCAGGGTCAGACCTTGGCGGCCGGCTCCCGAGTCTCTCCGGGACGCTCGGCCCCACCGGCTTCGGCGTCCGTACCGGCGTCCGTGTCCGTACCGGCGCCCTTGCCCGCGTCCGCCTCGGCCGTGGCGTCCCCGTCGGGTGTGGCGTCACCCTCGGCCGCCTCGCCCGTCGGCGGGAACTGGCGGAGAACCGTGACGGCCACGACCACCAGGGCGGCGGCGATGACCGCGGAGACCACCCCGACGCTGCGCAGGGCCGTGGTGAAGGCGTCCCGTGCGGCGTCGAGCAGGGCTTCCCCGGCGGGGCCCGGGAGTTCGGCCGCAGAGGCGACGGCACCCGTGATGTTCTCCCGGGCCACCTCGGCCGCGCCGTCCGGCACACCCGACGGCACGTCGAGGAGGCTCCGGTAGACGGCCGTACCGAGCGTGCCGATCAGCGCCACGCCCAGCGCGCCACCGAGTTCGCCGCTCATCTCTGAGACCGACGACGCCGAACCCGCCCGCTCCGGCGGCACCGCGCCGACGAGGAGGCCGGTGGAGAGCGACGCGAAGCCACCGGCACCCAGCGACACCATCGCGACGGCGATGATCGGCAGCGCAAGCGAACTCGTCCGGTCCGCCTGCGTCATCAGCAGGAAGCCGACCATCGAGACGGCGAGGCTGACGGCGATCACGATGCCGGGGCGCCGCTTCTGCGCCAGGATCGGCGAGCCCATCGAGCCGACCACCAGCGCCACCGCGGAGATCACCATCCACAGGCCGGTCTGCAGGGCGGACAGACCGCGGACGGACTGCAGGAACAGCGTGAAGAACAGCGCCAGGCCGGACATCATCACCGAGCCGAGCAGCATGATCATGAGGGCGCCGGTGAAGGCGCGGTGCTTGAACAGCTTCAGGTCCAGCAGCGGGTTGTCCTGCGTCTTCTGCCGCCGGACGAACAGGTACCCGACCACCAGGCCGGCCACCAGCACGAGCGCGGGCAGCGGGGCCCAGCCATCGCGGGCCAGCTCCTTGAGGCCGTAGATGGCCGGCAGGATCGCGCCGAGCGAGAGCACTGCGCTGAGCAGGTCGATGCCGCCGCTCTCACCGCTGCGGTACTCCGGCAGCAGTGCCGGACCGGCCAGCACGATCAGCAGCATCACCGGCACATTGATGAGGAAGACCGAGCCCCACCAGAAGTTGGTCAGCATGGCGCCGCCGACCGCCGGGCCGACCGCCGCGCCGCCCATGAAGCAGCCGATGAAGACCGCGATGGCCAGGCCCATCTGCTTGGGGTCCGGGAACATGTTGCTGATGAGGGCCAGCGCCGACGGCATCACGGTGGCACCGGCGATACCCATCAGGGCCCGCGCCGCGATCAGCATCTCGGGGCTGGTCGAGTACGCCGCGAGGACCGACATGAGACCGAAGACGGCCGCGCCGATGAGCAGCAGCCTGCGGCGGCCGGTCCGGTCGCCGAGGCCGCCCATCGTGATCAGGAAGCCTCCGATGAGGAACCCGTACACGTCGATGATCCAGAGCTGTTCGACGCCGGTGGCGCCCAGATCCGCGCTCAGTTGCGGGAGCGCCAGGAAGAGCACGCTGGCATCCACGGACAGCAACAGCGCGGGAAGGGCCAGCACCGCCAGCCCCCACCACTCGCGCCTACCTGCCTTCACGACCGGGGCCGTGTCGTCAGTAGGTTGCATCAGGTATCCCTTCTAGTTCTTCCCGAGCATCCGACGGATCTGGGAACAGGTCTCCTTCAAGGAAGCCAAGTTGTCACGATCGGGAGCCGTTCAGTTCTTCCAGATTGCGCAATCCGTCGGTCGTCCGGGGAAAGGCGTTGACGATCTCGACGGCCGGGACGTCCGACCCCGGCAGCCGTTCGGCGACGAAGCGGCGCACGTGCTCCGCCAGCTCGGCCGCCTGCGGATAATTCACGTGGCAGGAAGCCGACTTGAGCGGTTCGACCGGATCGTAGAGATCGGTCAGCGGCTCCTCCTCCGGCGCGCTCAGGAAGACCGCGTCCATCTCGCCGGGCTGCGCCGACCCGGTCACCACGACCCTGCGGCCGAGCTGTTCCGCGAGCAGATGCAGGTCTTCGGGGAGCAGGCCCGCCTCCTCCTGGGCGGGTGGCGGCTCCTCGCCGCGCCGGACCGCCGCCGCCGAGGCGAGCAGGCGGAGCAGCGCGCGGTTCGGGATGCCCGTCACCCGCAGGTCCTCCCCCGGCCTGCGCCGCAGCTCGGCGGTGAGTTCCGGCCGGCCCGCGAAGGGCAGCCGGGGTACGCCGGTGAGCGAGCGGACCGGTGCGGGGCCCTTGTGCAGCACCACGTCGAAGCGGAAACTGGTCAGCTCGTTGACCTGCGAGCCGCGTTTCAGCTGGATGTCGACGCCGGCGACGTCGGGGAGTTCCCGGGCGGTCGCGACGAAGTACTCCGGTGCCAGCAGCAGCCACTCGTGGCCCGCGACGGCCTCGTCCACGCGGTCGCGGAGCTCGGCCGGCGCGGCCGACGGGTGCTGCGTGCGCTGGATCTCGGTGACGAACTCCGGGAGGAGGCTCAGGTTGCGGTTGTCGCCGATGAACAGTCGGCCGCCCGGTGCCAGCACCCGCAGCGCCTGCTCGACGACTCGGCGCATGTACCCGTGGCCCGGGAAGTGCATCGTCACCGAGTTGATGATGACCGTGTCGAAGTAGCCCTCGGGGAACCGGTCGGTCTCCACGGCCTCGGCGGCGCGCAGGTGCACCCGGCTCGCCCAGGGCACGCCGGAACTCCTCAGCCGCGCCCGCAGGTTCGCGATGGTGACCGGCGAGAAGTCGGTGGCCCGGTACTCGGCGCAGTCGGGGGCCAGATGCCAGAGCAGCAGTCCCGAGCCGACACCGATCTCCAGGACCCGGGACGGGTGCAGGCCGCGGATCCGTTCGACCGTGGCGGCCCGCCACTCCTCCATCTGCTCGGCGGGGATCAGGTCGCCGGTGTAGCTGCTGGTCCAGCCGCTGAAGTCGGACATGGGGCCCCCGGCGGAAGCGGCACCGCCGTCGGGGCCGCCGTCGGAGGCACCTCGGGAGGCACTCCCGGAGGAACCGGTCCCGGAGTCGTCGGAGTCACCGGCGTACAGATCGTCGTAGAGCCGCCGCCATTGCGCGACGAACTCGGTCTGCGGTGCCGCGTCCGCCGGCATCACCTGGATGACGCCGTCGGACACGACCGCCCGCTCGACCTGCGGATGCGTGGCGGCGACGGCCTCGATCTCGGCGTCACCCACTACGGATTGGACAGTCAACTCCCGCTCCTTCTCGAGATCGTGTCTTTCTCAAGGGGGTGTGTCCCTGCTCGAGCGAAGGCGCGCGCGGCCTAGGCGGTCGCGTGCGTGGCCAGGGCCTTCAGGTCGACCTTCGCGTTGCGCGTCAGGGGGAAGGCGTCGACGAAGGACCACAGTTCCGGTACGGCCCACGACGGCAGCGTCTCGCCGACCCAGCCGCGCAGCTCCGCCGGGGACGGGGCCGCTGCCTCGGCGATGACGCCGGCGATCAGCCGCTGGTCGGCGACCTTGCCCTCGCCGACGACGACGGCGTCCCGGACCCCCGGGTGCTCGCGCAGCCGCCGCGCGACCGCCTCCGGCTCGACCCGGAATCCGCGTACCTTCAGCTGCCGGTCGAGGCGGCCGACGAACATCAGGCGGCCGCGGGTGTCCCAGCGCACCAGGTCCCCGGTGCGGTAGAGCCGCTCGCCGGTCTCGGGGTCCAGCCCGCCGAACGCCTGGGCGGTCTCGTCGGGAAGGCCGAGGTAGCCGTCGGCGAGGGCGATGCCGCCGACACAGAGTTCCCCGACCGCGCCCGGCGGCACCAGGCGGCCGCCGTCATCGAGGACGAAGACCCGCGTGCCGGGGACGGGCCTGCCGATCGGCAGCGGGTCGCTCACCTCGGCCGCCGCGTCGAAGTGGTGGATGGTGGTGAAGGTGGTGCACTCGGTCGGGCCGTAGGCGAGGCTGATCCGCAGTCCCTCGTACCGTTCGAGCAGTCGCCGCACCTGCTCCGGCGGGGTGACCTCGCCGCCGGTGAGAACCTGGCGCACGTCCGCGAACGCCTCGGGCCGGTGGTCGGCCATGAGCCGGAACAGGCCGGTGGTCATCCACGCCACGCTCACGCGGCGCTCGGCCAGGAACCGGCCCAGCTCGGTCACGGTGACCGGGCCGTCCGGGAAGATCTGCAGACTCGCGCCGGACAGCAGCGGCGCGAACAGCTCCAGGGTGGAGGCGTCGAAGGCCAGCGGCGCGGTCCGCGAGAACCGTTCGCCGGGCCCGGTCCGTACATAGCTGACGTCTCGCACCAGGCGTACGACCGCACGGTGCGGCACGGGCACGCCCTTGGGGCGGCCGCTGGAACCGGACGTGAACGCGATGTACGCGGTGCGGCCCGGGTCGGCCGGTGCCGGCTCCGGTCCGGGCTCCAGCGGGGTGGCCGGGCTCCAGGGCTCGAGGGCCGGGCCGGCAGCCAGTTCGGCCACCTCGGGCGAGCCGATCACGGCGACGGGCGAGACCTGCCCGAGGATCTTCTCCAGCCAGTCCCGCGGCGCGGCCTGGTCCACCGCCACATACGTCGCACCCCGGTGCAGCACGGCGAGCACGGCGACGACCTCGGCGGTGCCGCGCGGCAGGGCCACGACGACGCGGTCGCCGGGGCGGACGTCGGTGAGGGCGGCGGCCTGGGTGCGGACGGCGGCGAGGAGTTCGTCGTACGTCAGGTCCTCGACGGCAATCTCGTCCGGGTACCGCTCGGCGGTCTCCTCGAAGAGCTGCCACAGCCCGGTCTCGCAGTCGGCGGCGGGCGCGTCGGCGAGCTTCCGGAGCCACTCCCGCTGCCCCGGCGCGACGGCGTGGACCGACGAGACGGGCGCGTCCACGTCCGCGACGAGGTCCTCCAGGGCCGCGACGAATCCGTCGATCAGCGCGTGCGCCTCGTCCGGGGTGAACACGCCGGGCTGGTACTCCAGTTGGAGCGCGGGCCGCTCGGCCCAGCTGGTCAGGAACAAGGTGGTCTCCATCATGGAGGAGCCGGTGTAGCCCTCGTGCAGCGGCAGGTCGAGACCGCATTCCTGCAGCCGGTCGGGCATCAGCTCGTCGTGCGCCTCGAACACGCCCTGGATGACCGGCAGCCGGTCGGTGACGTGGTCCTGGCCCAGAGCCGAGATGACCTTGTCGAGCGGGAGTTCGGCCCGCTCGGTGGCGGCCGCCCAGCTGGCGGCGCACGCCCGCAGCTGCTCGGCGACGGTGCGGTCCTCGTCCATCCGGAAGCGCACCGGCACGATACGGACGCACAGTCCGAGCACGTCGTGCAGCTGGGCGGTCTCGCGGCCGGACATCGCGACGCCGATGGCGAGGTCCCGCAGCCCGGCCCGCCGGCCCATGGCCAGGGCCCACGCGCTGAACACGATGACGGTGTGGGTCACGCCGAGCCGGCGTGCGGTGGCCATGACCCGGTCCCGCAGCCCGGCGCTGAGGCCGAACGGCAGGTGCACGCCGTTGACGTCCGGGGGGTCGGGCCGCGCCCGGTCGACCGGCAGCGGGACGGTCTCGGGCAGTCCGGCGAGGTCCTCGGCAGCGAGCCGGGTCAGCTCGGCGAGCCGGCCGTTCCCGGCGATCTCCCGGTCCCGGGCCAGGATCAGCTCGGGCGAGAGGCCCGGCTCGGCGACACCTGTGGTGTACGCGCGGGCGAAGGCGTGCCAGAACCGGCTCAGCGCCCACCCGTCGAGGAGGGCGTGGTGCAGCAGGATGCTCAGCAGGTCCGGGCCGTCCTCGACGCGGGTGTGCACGAACACGACGGGCGGCTCGATGAAGGGCTGCAGCAGCCCCGGCGCCGCGGACAGCTGGTGGTGCACGATGTTCACCGCGTCGCCGCCGGGCGGCGGGGCGAGCCGCTGCTCGATCAGCCGCGGCTCCCAGTGAGGCAGCACGCGGCGTGCGAAGCCGTCGTCGGTACGGGTGAAGGCGGTGCGGAGCGCCTCGTGGCTGCGGGTCAGCGCGGTCAGCGTCGTGCGCAGCCGCTCCGGATCGAAGGGGGTGGCGCTCTCCGCCGTGAACAGTACGCGCACCGGACGGCCGTCGATCTGGTCCTCGGCCATCAGCATGCCGTCCTGGCTGGTCAGAAGCGGCCGGTCCACCTCGGTGGTCGCGGCGGGCGCCGGTACGGGCCGGAACTCACCGGCCTGTGCCATGGCCTCCGCGAGCGGCACCGAGCCGCGCATCGCGCGGACCGGCGGGGAGATGCCGAGCCGCCGCTCCACCCGGGCCACGAAGTCGGCCGCGCGCAGCGAGGTGCCGCCCATGTCGATGAAGGACGCCGTCCCGGCGCGCTCCTCGACCGTGCTGACCGCACACCCCAGCACCTCCGCCGCCAGCGCGATCCACTCCCTGCGCATCGCGTCGTCCGAGGCGGACGCCACGCGGTCGAGATCACTGGTTGTCATGGTGTCTCCTCGGGGTTCTGCCACGGTTCCTGCCGTGGCACCACTCGATTCATGCTCGTCGCTCCCGCGGACCGGCGGCATCTTCCCCGTTGCCCGACCGGGCAGCGCACGATCCGTGTACGCCGTCCCGCATGCTCAGGGCCGGTGCTGCGCCGTCAGCCGTGCGATGGCCGGGACGGTCTCGTTCGGTGTGGGCAGCTCGTTCAGCCGCGCGCGCAGGCGGGCCGCGTTGTGGCCGAACTCCGGGTCCTTCAGCACCCGGAGCAGCTGGTCGCGCAGCGCGTCCGGGGTCAGCCGGTCCGGGTCGCTCACATAGAGGCCGGCGCCCTCCTGCTCCAGGATGTCGAGGTGGGCCAGCGGGCCCCAGAACTTGTCGTTGCCGAACTTGCCGGGCACCACGAGCTGCGGTACGCCGTGCTGCAACGCCGTGATGAACGTGCCGTAGCCGCCGTGGTGGACCACCGCCGAGCAGGTCGGCAGCAGCGCCGTCAGCGGCACGAACTCGACGGCGCGCACATTGTCGGGCAGCGTCGGCAGCGCCGCGATCTGCTCCCGGCCGAGCGTGATGACCACCTCGGCGTCCAGGTCGGCGACCGCCCCGAGCAGCTCACCGGCCGGCGCACCGGCGTCGAGTTCGCGGAAGCTGAGACCCAGGGTGAGGCAGACGCGTCGGCGTTCGGGCGCGTCGAGTACCCAGTCCGGCACCGCCGACGGCCCGTTGAACGGGGTGGGCCGTGTCCAGAGGTAGTGCGTGCCGGGCGGCTGCCAGGTCCACGGCGGGGTGGCGTTGATCGACCAGTGACCCGTCAGGGTGTGCTCGTCGTAGGCCAGCCCGTGCCGGTCGAGGAGGGGCCGTACGACCTCCCCCAGCGGGTCCCGGTCCGGTGTGGCGGCCCGCAGCTGGGCCAGCGAGTCCGGGCCGAACACGAAGCGGGCGTGCGCGGCGCCGGCCGCCTGCGCGGCGGCCGGGCCGGCGTAGGCCATGGTCATCGCGTCCCAGATCACCAGGTCGGGCCGCCACCGGCGGGCGTAGCGGACCGCACCGTCGATCACCGAGGGCGAGTTGAAGAACGGGAAGTGCTGCGTGGCCAGCCCGTCGAGTTCGCCGTACGGGTCCTCGGCGGCGTACTCGCTCTGCGTCGCCCTGCGGCGCGGCCCGGCCGTCGCGGTGGCCGTCGGGGCCGGGGGCTCCGCCGCCTCCATCACGGCCGCCATCGTGGCGCTCACGTCGAGGTCGTCGCCGATCGCGACCGCGGGGAGGCCGGTGCGCGCGATGTCGTCGGCGCTGAAGTTGGCGGCGTCGGGCTGGCTGGCGACGTGCACCTCGTGCCCGGCGGTCCGCAGGGCCCAGGCCAGCGGCACCATCGCGTACAGGTGGGTCTTGCTCGGGCACGTCAGGATGAGGATGCGCATGGAATCTCCTGCAGCGGGGTCGGGGCGGGGGCGGGG
>NZ_QHJH01000133.1 GCF_003947455.1 Streptomyces sp. WAC 04229
GGTACGGGAGTGTCGGGAGTTTTTTTGTTTCGAGCAGTAGTCGGCATACGAGCTTTCTGCCGGTCTCGTGGGCTCGGAGATGTTTATAAGAGACGGACCAGGAGCACCCCGCATGCATGACGACCGCAACCTGGTCGAAGCCCGCCTCAAGCGCGTCCTCGACGAGCGCGTCCGCCCCGCCCTCTACCCCGAGTCCGTGCCACTGGACGTGGCGGTGTGGCACGCGCCCGGCGAGCCCGTCCCGGTCGAGGAGGGACTCGCCGCCGAACCCGAGCCCATCCAGGCCGGCGCCCGCTGGGGCGCGCCCTGGGGGACCAGCTGGTTCCGTGTCACCGGCACCGTCCCGAGGGAATGGGCCGGGAAGACCGTCGAGGCGATCCTCGACCTCGGCTTCGACGAGAACATGCCCGGCTTCCAGTGCGAGGGCCTGGTCTACCGGCCCGACGGCACCCCGGTGAAGGGCCTCAACCCGCGCAACCAGTGGGTGCGGATCGGCGCCCCCGTCGAGGGCGGCGAGGAGGTGCGCCTGCACGTCGAGGCCGCCTCCAACCCCGTCATCCTCGACTACCACCCCTTCGTGCCCACCCCGCTCGGTGACAAGGACACGGCGGGCAGCGAGCCGCAGTACCGGCTGGCCCGCATGGACCTCGCCGTCCTCGACGAGACGGTGTGGAACCTGGTGCTCGACCTGGAGGTCGTGGGCGAGCTGATGGCCGAGCTGCCGGTCGACTCGCCACGCCGCTGGGAGATCCTGCGCGCGGTCGACAAGGCGCTGGACGCCATCGACCTCCAGGACGTGAACGGCACCGCCGGGCAGGCCCGTTCCCGCCTGACCGAGGTCCTGTCGGCCCCCGCCGTCCCGTCCGCCCACCGGATCAGCGCCGTCGGCCACGCGCACATCGACTCGGCGTGGCTGTGGCCGCTGCGCGAGACCGTCCGCAAGGTCGCCCGCACCACCTCCAACATGACCGCCCTCCTGGAGGACGAGCCGGACTTCGTCTTCGCCATGTCCCAGGCGCAGCAGTGGGCGTGGGTGCGCGACCACCGGCCCGAGGTCTGGGCCCGGGTGAAGAAGGCCGTCGCCGACGGGCGGTTCGTGCCGGCCGGCGGCATGTGGGTGGAGTCGGACACCAACATGCCCGGCTCCGAGGCGATGGCCCGGCAGTTCGTGCACGGCAAGCGGTTCTTCCTCGACGAGTTCGGCGTCGAGAACGACGAGGCGTGGCTGCCGGACACCTTCGGCTTCGCCGCCGGGCTGCCGCAGATCATCAAAGCGGCCGGCGCCAAGTACCTGTTGACGCAGAAGATCTCCTGGTCGCAGACGAACAAGTTCCCGCACCACACCTTCCGCTGGGAGGGCATCGACGGCACCCGGATCTTCACGCACTTCCCGCCCGTCGACACGTACAACTGCTCCATGAAGGGCAGCGAGATCGCGCACGCGGCCCGCAACTTCAAGGACAAGGGCGTCGCCCGGCACTCCCTCGCCCCGACCGGCTGGGGAGACGGGGGCGGCGGCACCACCCGCGAGATGATCGCCAAGGCGGCCCGCCTGCGCGACCTCGAAGGCTCGGCGACGGTCACTTGGGAGACCCCGCACGCCTTCTTCGAGAAGGCCGAGGCGGAGAACCCGCAGCCGCCCGTCTGGGTCGGCGAGCTGTACCTCGAACTGCACCGCGCGACCCTCACCAGCCAGGCCAAGACCAAGCAGGGCAACCGGCGCAGCGAACACCTCCTGCGCGAGGCCGAGCTGTGGGCGGCGACGGCGGCCGTACGGGCCGGCTTCCCCTACCCGTACGACGACCTGGACCGCATCTGGAAGACGGTGCTGCTGCACCAGTTCCACGACATCCTGCCCGGCTCCTCCATCGCCTGGGTGCACCGCGAGGCCCGCGCTACCTACGAGCGCGTCGCCGACGAGCTGAACGCCGTCATCGACGCCGCCCAGCGGGCCCTGGCCGGGCAGGGCGACACCCCGCTGGTCTTCAACTCCGCCCCGCACGCCCGGTCCGGCGTCCAGGCGGGCGCCGCCGCGGCCCCCGCTGCCGAGGGCCGCACCGAGGTCACCCCCCGCCCCGAAGGCGGACACGTCCTGGACAACGGGCTGCTCCGGGTCGAGATCGACGGCCGGGGGCTGGTGGTGTCGGCGTACGACCACGCCGCCGACCGCGAGACCATCGCGCCGGGCACCGCGGGCAACCTGCTCCAGCTCCACCCGGACTTCCCGAACATGTGGGACGCGTGGGACGTCGACGAGTTCTACCGCAACACGGTCACCGACCTCACCGACGTCGACGAGACCGCCCCCGGGGACGACGGCGCCTCGGTGCGGATCGTCCGCTCCTTCGGCTCCTCCCGCGTCACCCAGGTGCTGACCCTGGCGCCGGGAGAGCGGCGCCTCGAGGTGGACACCGAGGTCGACTGGCACGAGACGGAGAAGTTCCTCAAGCTGGCCTTCCCGATCGACGTGCACGCCGAACGGTACGCGTCGGAAACCCAGTTCGGGCACTTCCACCGGCCGACCCACACCAACACCAGCTGGGAGGCGGCCAAGTTCGAGGCCTGCAACCACCGCTTCGTGCACCTCGCCGAGCCGGGCTGGGGCGTGGCCGTCGTCAACGACTCGACCTACGGCCACGACGTGACCCGCACCGTCCGCACCGACGGCGACGCCGGTACGACCACCACGGTGCGGGTGTCCCTGCTGCGCGCCCCGCGCTTCCCGGACCCCGAGACCGACCAGGGCGTGCACCGCTTCCGGCACGCGCTGGTACCCGGCGCGGACATCGGCGACGCGGTGCGCGAGGGCTGGCGGATCAACCTGCCCGAGCGGCGGGTCACCGGTGCCGGGGAGGTCGCGCCGCTGGTGTCGGCCGACCGGGACGCGGTCGTGGTCACCGCCGTCAAGCTCGCCGACGACGGCAGCGGCGACGTCGTGGTCCGCTTCCACGAGGCGCACGGCGGCCGCGTCCGGGCCACCCTGACGGCCGGTTTCCCGGTCGCCGGGGTCGAGGTCACCGACCTCCTGGAGCGGCCGCTCGCCGAGGCGGAGGACGCCGTCGAGGCCGACGGCGACCGGATCGCCGTACGGCTGCGTCCGTTCCAGCTGATGACCCTGCGGCTGAAGCGCGCCTAGCGGCCCGTGGGCCCGGTCCGCCACCCGGTGGGCCGGGCCCGCGCCGCTACGACCGCTCCGGCGCCCGGGCCAGCCGTGTCGGCGGCAGGTACTCGCGCACGTAGGTCCGTTCCCAGCACGCACCCGTCTCCCGCAGCTCGTGCCACGTCGTGTACCGGTAGCGGAAGAGGCGGGCGCGCACGAAGCGGGGCGGCGCGTCGGGTGGGAACGGGGAGTGGCGCAGCAGCTTCAGGGTGGCCCGGTCGTTCTCCAGCAGCCGCTCCACGAACGTGCCGAACCACGACCCGGCGTAAGAGGGCGACAGCGCGGCGAACCACATCAGCCAGTCGAGGCGCAGGTGGTAGGGCGCGAACTGACGCGGCCAGCGGCGCGGATCACCGGGTTTGCCCTTGAACTCGTACTCCCGCCACCGCGAGTCCTCCCGGGCCACCTCGTCGGCCGTGCCCTCGACCACCACCTCGTAGCGGATCCGGCTGACGGTTCCGAAGGCGCCGTAGGTGTTGACCAGGTGCAGCGAGTCGAAGGAGCGGTTCATCACCTGCCGGCGGGAGATCATGTTGCGCACCGGGCGGTGACTGAGGAACACCAGCAGCGCCGCCACCGCCAGGACCACGATCTCGTACCAGAGCGGCGCGGCCGCCGCGGACGGCGTCTCGCCGGGGTACCGCACCACCGACAGGGCCAGCACGATGGTGATCCAGTTCAGCCAGGAGAAGTTGCCCGACAGCACCAGCCAGAGCTGGGTCGCGATCATCAGCGCGGCGGCGGCCGTCGCGACGGGCTGCGGCGTGAACAGCAGGAAGGGCACCAGGAGCTGCGTGACGTGGTTCGCGGCCACCTCGACGCGGTGCAGGGGCCGGGGGAGGTGGTGGAAGAACCAGCTCAGCGGGCCCGGCATCGGCTGGGTCTCGTGGTGGTGGTCCAGACAGGTCAGCTTGCGCCAGCACTCGTCGCCGCGCATCTTGATCAGCCCCGCCCCGAACTCGACCCGGAACAGCAGCCAGCGCAGCAGGAACAGCACGACGACCGGCGGCGCCACCTCGTCGTTGCCGAGGAACACGGCGACGAAACCGGTCTCGAGGAGCAGCGACTCCCAGCCGAACGAGTACCAGGTCTGCCCGACGTTGACGATCGACAGGTACAGGACCCACGGCACCAGCCACAGCAGCATCGCGCCCCACAGCGGCAGCAGCGAGTCCAGCCCCGCCACCAGGGCCGCCGACACCGCGCACCCCGCCCACGCGCAGCCCGCGAAGAACCGGTCCGAGCAGCGCAGCTGGAACAGGCTCGGCGCCCGCCTGAACGGCACCCGTTCGACGAACCGGGAGACGGGCAGCAGCCCGCGCTCGCCGATCAGCGCCCGGAACTGGAGCGCCGCCGTCAGGAACGCGACCAGGTACACCACGGCCAGGGCCCGCTGGAAGACCAGCCGGCTCAGCCAGTAGTCGGGTGCGGTGAACCACTCCACGGGGCGGGCTCCTCTCGTCCACGCACCGTGTACCCCGCTCGGCCGGGGCCTGCCGCCCCCTGGACGGTGGACCAGGAGTCGAAGAATCGGGCGAATCCTGGCAAGGTGGGGTCCATGGCTGATCGGGGAGCGAGCGCCCTGTCAGTCCCGGACGACTGGCCCGCCCACCCGGACCCGATCCTGGCGCTCAACCGCATGGGCAGCTTCGACTGGGACCTGGACACGGGGCTGTTCCACATGGACGCGCAGGCCCACGAGGTGTTCGACGTGCGCCCGGACGAATTCGACGGGCGTCCCGAAACCCTGGCCGTGCGCGTTCCCGCGGCGGAGGGCAGCCGCCTGGACGCCATCGTCGCCCAGGCCATGAAGGACGGCAGCGAGAACTACGGCACGTACTTCCGCCTGCGCCGCCGCGACGGCACCCTGCGCTGGACCCGCACCCAGGGCTACATCCGCCGCGACGAGACCGGCCGCCCCCGCCGGATCATCGGCATCGTCCGGGACGCCACCCAGGAGATCGGCGACATCGAGGCCCGCCGCGAGCAGGCCGCGGAGGACGAGGCCCGTCGCCGGCTCACCAACGTCGTCCAGCTCGCCACGGCCGCGCTCGCGCACGCCCGCACGGTGGACGAGGTCATCGAGGTCCTGCGGGACACCCACGGCCTCACCCGGCTCGGCGCCACCAGCCTCGTGATGGGCCTGGTCGAGGCGGGCCGCATCCGGCTGGTCGCCGACGGCCCCGACAACAGCTTCGTTCCCGGCACCCGGGTCACCCGGATCGACGAGCCCTACCCGATGAGCGAGGCCGTACGGACCCTCAGCCCCCGCTTCATCGAGTCGCCGGAGGACTTCGCGGAGCGCTACCCCCTGCTGTGGAAGGACATCACCCACCTCGACATCACCGCGGCCGCCTATCTGCCGCTGATCGCCCAGGGCCGGCCGATCGGAGCCATCGGGCTGCTCTACAGCGACCGGCACGGCTTCTCCGCGGAGGACCGCAACGTGCTGGTCGCGCTCGGCAGCGGCATCGCGCAGAGCCTCCAGCGGGCCATGCTCTACGAGCAGGAGATGGACCTCGCCGAGGGCCTCCAGCAGGCCATGCTGCCGCGCACCATCCCCAGCGTCCCCGGCTGCGACGTCGCCGTCCGCTACCGTGCCGCCTCCATCGGGGGAGCCCTCGGACGCGACATCGGCGGCGACTGGTACGACCTGATCCCGCTGCCCGGCGGGCGGGTCGGCGCCGTCATCGGCGACGTCCAGGGGCACGACACGCACGCCGCCGCCGTCATGGGCCAGCTGCGCATCGTGCTGCGCGCCTACGCCGCAGAGGGCCACCCGCCGGCCACCGTGATGGCACGGGCCTCCGTCTTCCTGCACGAACTCGACACCGACCGCTTCGCGACCTGCCTGTACGCCGAGACGGACCTCGGCACCGGCGTGGTCCAGGTGGTCCGCGCCGGGCACCTCGACCCTCTGCTGCGGTACGGCGACGGGTCCTGCCGGCACGTCCGCGTCGAGGGCGGGCTGCCGCTCGGCCTGTCCGCCGAGTTCGGGCGCCTCGCCTACCCCGTCGCCACCCTGGAGCTGGACCCGGGCAACACCCTGCTGCTGTGCACCGACGGGCTGGTCGAGCAGCCCGGCGCCGACCTCGACGAGGGGATGCACGTCCTCTCCGCCCTGATCACCGCGGGCCCGCCGGACGTGCGGGACCTGGCCGACCGGCTCATCGACGTGGCCGACGAACGGCGCGGCGACGACGACGTGGCGCTGCTCCTGCTGCGCCGCCACGGGCCGGGCGCGCCCCGGACCTTCGGCCGGGTCCAGCAGCACGTGTCGCCGGGCGACCCCGAGGGCCTCACCGAGGCCCGGCACATGGTCCGCGCCGCGGTCCGGTCCTGGGGGGCCAAGGAGCAGAGCGACGAGATCGAACTGGTCGCCGACGAGCTGATGACCAACGCCCTCATGCACACCGAGGGCTCCGCGATCGTCACCCTGCGGCTGCTCACCGGCACCGACCGGCGGCTGCGGGTCGAGGTCGAGGACTCCTCCAGCGCCCTGCCGCGCCGCCGGGACGCCGGGGACGAGGGTGTCTCCGGGCGCGGACTGCTCCTGGTCGACGCGCTCGCCGACGCCTGGGGCGTGGAGGCGCGCGGCGGCGGCAAGTGCGTGTGGGCCGAGTTCCTGGTGTCCCGCCGCACGGCGCACGGGGCGGGCTGAATCCGCGGGCGTCGCCGGTCCCCGGTGGCACTCTTGACGTATGCCAGAACTGCCCGAGGTCGAGGCGCTCCGGGACTTCCTCACCGAGTACCTCGCCGGGCGCGAGATCGTCCGGGTCCTGCCCGTGGCGATCAGCGTCCTGAAGACGTACGACCCTCCGCTCACCGCCCTGGAGGGCCACCAGGTGGCGGCGGTGCGCCGCCACGGCAAGTTCCTCGACGTCGCGACCGAGGGCGGCCCGCACCTGGTGACCCACCTCGCCCGGGCCGGCTGGCTGCACTGGAGGGACAGCCTTCCCAGCGGCATGCCCCGGCCGGGCAAGGGACCCCTCGCGCTGCGTGTCGCCCTGGAGACCGGGGCAGGCTTCGACCTGACGGAGGCGGGCACGCAGAAACGGCTCGCGGTGTACGTCGTGGCCGACCCGCAGGAGGTGCCGGGCGTGGCCCGGCTCGGCCCCGACCCGCTCGCCGACGACTTCGACGAGGCCCGCCTCGCCGGGCTGCTCCGGGACGAGCGGCGGCAGCTCAAGGGCGCCCTGCGCGACCAGAGCCTGATCGCGGGCGTGGGCAACGCGTACAGCGACGAGATCCTGCACGCGGCGAAGATGTCCCCGTTCAAGCTGGCCGCCTCGCTCACCGACGAGGAGAGCGCGCGGCTGTACGCGGCCCTGCGCGCCACGCTCACCGAGGCGGTCGACCGCTCCCGGGGCATCGCGGCCGGACGGCTGAAGGCCGAGAAGAAGAGCGGGCTGCGGGTGCACGGCCGCACCGGAGAGCCCTGCCCGGTGTGCGGCGACACCGTCCGCGAGGTCTCCTTCAGCGACTCCTCGCTCCAGTACTGCCCGACCTGCCAGACCGGCGGCAAGCCGCTCGCGGACCGGCGGATGTCCCGGCTGCTGAAGTGACGGTCAGCCGGCGGGCAGCGTCACCAGGTGCTCGCCGTGCGCGGTCCGCACCTCGTAGCGGGCGATCTGGTCGGGGTGCAGGGCGGCCCCACCGCGCATGGTGTTCGGCCGGTCGTCGTGCCCGGGCACGTTCCAGCTGGTGATCGTCTGCTCCGTGCCGTCGCGGCCGACGGCGACCAGCCGGCACGGCCGGGGCCCCGCCCCGTCCTTGACCTCCAGCATGACGTCGGTGCCCCAGGCCTCGTCCTCGGCGGTGATCCGCGCCCACACCCCGGACCGCTCGTCGGTCGCGCTGAGCGGCACCGCCCGCTCGCCCTGGCTCGCGTAGAGCACGGCGCCGGGCGCGGCCACGGCGCACACGACCGCGGCGGCGAGGGCGTACAGCACCCGCCTGCGGCCGGCCCGGTGACGCGCGGCCACCTCGGACAGCAGGCGGTCCAGGAGCCGCGGTCCGGGCCTGGTCAGAGGGTGGACGAGGCGCGGCGTCGCGCGCCGGTACAGCATCAACTGGCGGGTGGCGGGGCCGAATTCGGTCACCTGGGCCGCGCACCGGGGGCACTCCATGAGGTGGTCCTCGAAGCGGAACGCTTCCGCCTCGTCCAGCACGCCGAGCGCGTAGGCGCCGACGTCACGATGCCTTTCCAGGGACCTCATGCCGAATCCTCGTGCCGTTGGGTGCGGGTGGGGTTACTCCTTGCTCCCACCCGTACGCACCGGACGGCCGAATCACTCAAGCCACGACAGAATCGCGGCCAAGGTGTTCGGAGCGGCCGGGGGCGCGGATTGGTCCGCCTCCCCAGAAGTTCACGGGCCGGTCGGGACGGCTAGAACAGATGGATGGCGAGATGGCCGAGCGGCAGCCCCAGCTGCCAGGCCGGCGTCCACACCTTCGGCCCCTCGTCCTCGCCGGTCACCCCCGCGCCGCCGGGCACCGCGTTCAGGTCCGGGGCGAGCAGTTCGGTCTCCTGGAGCCACCGCCAGGCCGCCCGGGCCAGCTCCAGGTCGGGCGAGTGCCGGCCGGCGGCGACCGCGTCGGCCGTGACCTCGGCCAGCCGCACCCGCACCCACTCGTGCCACGGCTGGTCGTAGGCCGTCAGCGACAGCCACGTCTCCAGGTGGGTGACGACCCGGATGCCGCTCAGCTCGTTCTCCGTGTCGGACAGGAAGACCGTCAGCGCCAGCGCGTCACGTCCGGCGCGGAACTCGAAGGACGTGGGCGGCATCAGGTCGCCGGTCCGCAGCAGCTCGTCGGCGATGTACTCGGCGTACAACCACGCCATGGGGACGGTCAGTTCGCCCCCACCGGTGCCGTCCGTGCTCTCTTGACCTCTGTGCAGCATCCCTTCCTGCCTTCCTCCGGTGCGCGTCGCCCGACCCGGGTCATGGGCCCCCGTCCGGAACACGGATGAGGACAGCCGATTACTCAACCGGGGTCCCAGGCAAGGCGCTTTACGGAGGTTTGACCATTCGGCCGGTTTCACCGCAGGTCGGCGGCGTAACCAGGTAGCACCCTGCGCAGGGCGCGCAACGCGTAGTACGCGCGGGACTTCACGGTACCGGGCGGGATGCCGAGGGCCGCGGCGGCTTCCGCCACACTGGCCCCCTGGAAATACACCAGCACCAGGACTTCACGGTGCTCCGGAGTGAGTGTCTTCACAGCCTCGCGCACATCGAGGGCCGCGGCGGCCCGTTCGGCGTGATCGGCGCAGACCCGCGCGTTCTCCAGTACGGCGTCGCCGACCTCGGGCGGGCGGGCCTGCCGGGCCCGGCGCGCGTCGATCGCGAGCCGCCGGGCCACGGTGAGCAGCCAGGGCCGTACGGAGTCGAAGTTCTCGGCGCGCAGTGCCTCGGGGTGCTGCCAGGCGCGGACCAGGGTCTCCTGCACCAGGTCCTCGGCCCGTTGCCGGTCGCCGTCGCTGAGTCGCAGCAGCAGCGCGAAGAGCGGCCGGCCGTGCTCGCGCTGCAGTGCGGCGAGCTCGTGCTCGGCGGTCGTCCCGTGCGTCCTGTCCGTCAGGGTGATTCCGGCCGTCATGGCCGTATGGCACCGCAGGGCGCCGCCCGGGGACAGGGCGCGCGCACGGGTGTGCGACGGACGGTCGATCGCGTCGATGAACGGTACGACGAACGGTCGGCGCGCCCGGCCGGGCCGTTCGCGCACCCCGTTCGCCCACGCCGGACGGGCTAATGAGCGTGTCGTAGCCGCCTGTGACGCCACGAACCTCATTACCTGTTCGTAGGTAAATGTGACTATTCCCTGGTGTGTGCGACCTCAGCGGAGTGAACGGATGATCACACGCAGTCGTCAGGTGGCCCTGGCCCTGACCGCCCTCCTCACCGCGGGCGCGGCCTGCCAGGCCCGCGACCACGAACCACCGAAGCCACCGGCGCCGGCCCCGTCCGCCGCGGACACCGGCGTCTTCACACTGGTCGCCTCCGGCGACGTCCTTCCGCACGACACGATCATCGAGCGGGCCCGCTTCGACGCCGGGGGCACCGGTCACGACTTCCGCCCCATGCTGGCCGGCGCCCGGCCCGTCGTCTCGCGGGCCGACCTCGCCCTGTGCCACATGGAGACCGTGTACGGCGCGCACGGCGACTACAGCGGCTACCCCCTCTTCAAGTCCCCGCCCGAGGTGGCCAAGGCCCTGGCCGCCACCGGCTACGACGGCTGCTCCACCGCCTCCAACCACAGCGTCGACGACGGCGCCGAAGGCATCCGCCGGACCCTGGACGCCCTCGACCGGGCCGGGGTGCGGCACGCCGGGACGGCGCGTACCGAGGCCGAGTCGCGCACCACGACCGTCCTGCGCGCGGGCCGCGCCGAGGTCGCCCACCTCGCCTACACCCTCCACACCAACGGCCACCCCCTGCCCGACGGGCAGCCCTGGGCGGTCGGCATGATCGACGAGGCGCGGATCATCGCCGACGCCCGGACCGCCCGGAGGGCCGGCGCGGACGTCGTCGTCGTGTCCATGCACTGGGGCACCGAGTGGCAGGACGAGCCCGACGGCGACCAGTTGGCCCTGGCCGAGAGCCTCACCGCGGCACGCACCGGCGACCGCCCCGACATCGACCTGATCCTCGGCACCCACGCCCACGTCCCGCAGGCGTACGAGAAGGTCAACGGCACCTGGGTGATCTACGGCATGGGCGACCAGATCGCCGGCGAGATGATCAACGACTCGGGCGCCCACGACCCGCGCGGCAACCAGTCGACCATCGGCCGCTTCACCTTCGCCCCGCCCGCCCGGTCCGGCGAACGCTGGCGGGTGACGAAGGCGGAGTTCGTCCCGCACCTGTTCGACGTCGACGCCGGCCGGGTGGTGAACCTCAATGAGGCGCTGGAGAAGGGCGCCGAGGTACGCGGGGTGCGCGACCGGATCCGCGACGCCGTCCTCGGCCGGGGCGCGGCCGAGGACGGGCTGGTGATGGGGGAGTAGCTCAGGAGTCGTCGACGTCGTCGAGGGCCGTCAGCATCGCCCCGAGCACCCGCAGGCAGGTGGTGACGTCGGCGTCCGTGAGGCCGCCGCCGACCTCGCGCAGCAGCAGGTGTTCCCGGTCGAGGACACCGGTGATCGTGTCCCCGCCCCGGGCGGTCAGCCGGATCAGCGACGAACGGCGGTGCGCCGGGTTCGGGATGCTCTCCACCAGGCCGGCGGCCGCCGCGTCGTTGACCATCCGCTGGACGAACTGACGGCTGATCGACTGGGCCCGGCCCATCTGCGGCACGGTCATCGGCCCGCCCCGGTGCAGCAGGGTCAGCACGGCGCGGACGCCGACGGAGAGGCCGTCCGCGGCCAGGCCCTGCTCGACGCCGCGTTGCGCCCGCCGGTAGAGGGGCCCGACCAGGTCGTACACCTCCGTGAGCCGCCGGGCGAGCGCGTCCGGGGGGAGTGGTGCGTCCATGTCGTTCACCCCGCCATCATGACACCTCGGTTGCCAAAGGGCGGTCATTATGACACCTTGGTTGTCATGAATGCCGCTGCAGACCCACGCTTCTTCGCCTCCGCCGACGGCGACCTCGCCTACCTCGACACCGGTACCGGGGACCCGGTCGTCCTGCTGCACTCCGGGTTCGCCGACCACCGGATCTTCGATGCCCAGATTCCGGCCCTGGCGGCGGCGGGGCACCGGGTGATCGCACCCGACGTCCGCGGCCACGGCGCCTCCGCCAACGCCACCCGGCCCTTCCGCTGGGCCGACGACCTCGCCGCCCTGCTGCGCCACCTCGATGCCGGGCCCGCGGTGCTCGTGGGTGTGTCGATGGGCGGGGCCATCGCCACCGACACGGTGCTGGAGTACCCGGAGCTGGTCCGCGCGGTGGTCGCCTGCGGGGCCGCCACCAGCGAGTTCGAGTACACCGACCCGTGGGTGCGGGAGGTCAGGGCCGAGCAGGCGCGCGCCCTGGGCGCCGGGGACGTCGAGGGCTGGCTCGCCGCGTTCCTGCGCTTCGTGCCCGGAGAGCACCGCGGCCCCGACGACGTCGACCCGGACCTCCTGCGCCGACTGCGCGAGATGGCCCTCGGCACCCTCGCCAAGCACACCCCGGACGAGGAGAACCACCACGTGCCCCTCACCGGTACCTGGACCCGCGTTCCGAAGATCGGCGTCCCGGTGCTCACCGTCAACGGCGCCCTGGACGCGCCCGACCTGATCGCCGAGGCGGAACGGCTCGCCCGCACGGTCCCGGACGGCCGCTCGACCCTCGTCGAAGGCGCCGCGCACTACCCGAACATGGAGCGGCCCGAGGTCTTCGACGAGATCGTCACCGGCTTCCTGCGCACCCTCTAACGGCGCGCCAGTTCCGACTTCCGGTACGAGTAGGCGAAGTAGATCACCAGGCCCACCAGGAACCACACGGCGAACCGTGCCCAGGTCTGCCACTGCAGGAACGTGATCAGCCAGATCGAGAAGACGATGCCGACCGCCGGCACGAACGGCATCCACGGGGTGCGGAAGGTACGCGGCAGGTCCGGCTGGCGGTAGCGCAGCACGATCACCGCCGCGCACACCACCACGAACGCCAGCAGGATGCCGATGTTGGTCAGCTCCGCCGCCTCGCCGATCGGCAGGAACCCGGCGATCGCCGCCGACGCGACACCGACGATCCAGGTGACCCTGGTCGGCACGTGCCGCGTCGGGTGCGTCTTGGCGAACCACTTGGGCAGCAGACCGTCCCGCGACATGGAGAACCAGACGCGGGTGACGCCCAGCATGAACGTGAACATCACGGTCAGGATGCCGATGATGGCGCCCACCGCGATGACGTCCGCCAGCCCGCCGAGCCCCACCGACTTGAAGGCCGTCGAGAAGCCGCTCTCCGGATCGATGTCCTTGTAGTTCTGCATGCCGGTGAGGACCAGGCAGGCCGCCACGTACAGCACCATCGAGATGACCAGGGAGTAGATGATCGCCTTCGGCATGTGCCGCTGGGCGTCCTTGGACTCCTCGGCCGCCGTCGACATGGCGTCGTAGCCGAAGACCGCGAAGAAGACCGTCGCGGCACCGGTGAACGCCCCGCCGACCCCGAACGGGAAGAACGGGTTGTAGTTCGAGGTGTCGATGTGGAAGACGCCGACCGCGATCACCAGCAGCACCACCAGCACCTTCAGCACCACGACGACCATCTCGAACCGGGCGGCGTTCCGGATGCCCAGGGTGAGCAGATAGGCGATCAGCAGGCACAGCACGGCCGCGAACAGGTCGACCTTGTGGCCGTCGCCGGTGCCGGGCGCGCCCAGCATCCAGTTCGGCAGGTCCGCGCCCATCTCGCCGACCAGGAAGCTGAAGTAGCCGGAGATGCCGATGGCGACCACCGCCACGATCGCCGTGTACTCCAGCAGCAGGTCCCAGCCGATGAACCAGCCCACCAGCTCCCCGAGGACGGCGTAGCCGTAGGTGTACGCGGAACCCGCCTTCGGGATCAGCCCGGCGAACTCGGCGTACGACAGCGCGGCCGCCGCGCTCGCGACGCCCGCGATGAGGAAGGACACCAGGACGGCGGGGCCCGCCGTGCCGTTGGCGACCGTGCCGGCCAGCGTGAAGATGCCGGCCCCGATGATGCCGCCCACGCCGATCGCGGTCAGCTGCCACAAGCCCAGCGAGCGCACCAGGCCCCCGCCGCTCTCCGTCTCCTCGATGTGCTCGATGGGTTTGCGGCGGAGAACACCCTCACCCATGCGGAACCGGGCCATGCGCCTCACCTCTTTGTGAACGGCAAACGGCTGACGGTGGATCATGATGACGCACCCACCTCCGCTACGGAAGCCGCGACGCACGCCGCGTCAGGGAGCCGTCACGGCACCACGGTCACCGGCCAGCGCCCCGCCTTCACCAGCCGTACCGCGACCGAGCCGACGAACCGGTGTCCCGCCTGTTCGGAGGCGCCCACCACCACGGCGTCCGCCTTCAGCTGGTCGGCGGTCGCCACGAGGCCGTTGTAGGGGTCGCCGCGGAACGTGTGGAACTCCCAGCGGATGTCGAATATCCCCTTCACCCGCTCGGTCGCCTCCCGGATCTGGGCCACCAGGTCCTCGGCGATCTCGTCCGTGGTCTCCGCCACCGGCGCCCCGAGCGCCGCGCCCCCGGCCAGCATCGGCTGCACGTACACCACCGCGAGCAGCGCACCCTGGCGCCGGGCCAGGCCGCCGGCGTAGGCGGCGGCTCTCAGCGAGGAGTCGGAGCCGTCGACACCGGCGACGATGACCTTCGGTCCGTCCGTGCCCCGTTCGAACTGATGGGAGTGCTGTTCCGTCACGCGGTGAGGCTATCGGAGCCGTCAACGATCTTGGGCCGGGCGGGTGGTTCCGTGCCGCCGCACCGGTGTTGCGCAGGTGCGGCGGTCCGTGACCGGGCGAGTGATGAGTCATGAAGAAGGATCAGTTGCTCTCGCGCCGGAGGCTGCTCGCCGGCGCCGCGGCTGCCGCGGCGGCAGGTACCGCCGGCGCACTCGCCGCGGGCCTCGGAGACGGCCCCGCCCCGCCGGCCGCGCCCGCTCCCGGGCCTCCGCGGCGCGGCCCCCTCAAACCCTCCGCCTACCGCCTCCAGCCCTTGACGGGATACGGCGCGCCCGGCGCCGTACCCGGGCGGCCACCGGTCCGCAGCGAGCCGATCCTGCGCATGACGGGCCGGGGCCGCACCATGCTGCTCACCTTCGACGACGGGCCCCACCCCGAGTACACGCCGGACATCCTGGACACCCTGGCCAAGTACGACGTGCGCGCGACGTTCTTCGTGTGCGGGGAGATGGCCGACTTCAACCGGGACCTGCTCTCCCGCATGGCCGACGAGGGACACGTGGTCGGGAACCACACCTGGTCCCACCCGCTGCTGACCACCCTCTCCCGGCGCCGCATCCGCTCCGAGATGGAGCGCACCAGCGAGGTGATCGACAAGGCCTACGGCGAGCCGCCCCGCTGGTTCCGGGCGCCGTACGGGGCGTGGAACCGCAAGGCCTTCCGGCTCGGCGCCGAGCTGGGCATGGAACCGCTGGCCTGGACCGTGGACACCCTCGACTGGACCACCCCCGGCACCCGCACCATCGTCGACCGGGTCGAGGACGGCGCCGCCCCCGGCGTCGTGGTGCTCTCCCACGACGCCGGGGGCGACCGCTCGCAGAGCGTCCGCGCCCTGCGGCGCTACCTGCCCGAGCTGCTGGACTCCGGCTACCACCTCACCGTCCCCCGGCGGAGCCACGTCTGACCCCGCCGGGCCCGCCGGGCCGGGGCCGCTCAGCGGGCCTCGACCAGGCGGGCGAAGGCGACGACGTTCCCGTCGTAGCCGTTCTGCTTGGAGAAACCGCCGCCACAGGTGATGACCCGCAGCTCGGGGCTGCCCTTCGAGGCGTAGACCCGGTCGCCGGGGAAGTTGTTCTTCTCGAACACCTCGATGCCGTAGATTTCGAACACCGCCGTCTTTCCGTCCTGGCGGTGCACCTCGACCCTGTTCCCCTTCTTCAGCGCCCCGAGCCCGTAGAACACGGCCGGGCCCTGCTGGTTGTCGACGTGACCGACGACGACCGCGGTGCCCTTCTCCCCGGGAGCGACGGCGCCGGTGAACCAGCCGGCCAGGTTCGGGTCCTCGGGCGGCGGCGCGTCCACCCAGCCGTCCGCGTCCAGACCGACCGGCATGATCGGCGCGTCGACCTGGATGCCGGGAATCGCGACCCGGTCGGGCACGGAGTACGGCAGCGGCGCCACCCCCTTGGCCGCGGCGTCACCGGCCGCCACGCGGGTGTCCGAGGCGGCGGCGGACGCCGGCTGCGGCGGGCCCACGTCGAATTCCCCCGAGCCGTTCCGGATGAGCGCGAGACCGGTCAGCAGAACAAGCGCTATGACGCCCCAGGGAGCGCGCCTCCTCCGCCGCTCCTCCTCTTCGGCCAACTCGGAGTCGTACATTCGCCATCCCCTCTCGACCCGGCCGTCGCCGGATCATCCGCGCATGGCAGCACGCTAAGCGCCGCGTGGGGGACCGGCGACGGGGCAGCGGCGAACGGGTGGCGGGCGCCCTCTCGCGTGCGCCATCCGGGACGCGGCCGACAGGAAATTTCTGACGGTGTGTGACCTGCGGCGATATCCACTGGCGCGGTCGTCGCCCGGTACGCCCCTCACCAGTACGGACCATTCCCGAAATGCGGCTCCGCGCAAGGCAACTGAGGGTCTTTCTGGGAGGCGCTTTCTCGCCGATCGACCGGGAACGGGACCCGGGGCGTCT
The DNA here is from genome assembly GCF_003947455.1 of Streptomyces sp. WAC 04229. GTDB lineage: Bacteria > Actinomycetota > Actinomycetes > Streptomycetales > Streptomycetaceae > Streptomyces. The sequence goes on from NZ_QHJH01000133.1 coordinate 16,438, forward strand.
TCCGCGGAGGATCAGATGCGCAACACTCGTGCCCTCGCGGCAGCCGGCGCCGCGGTCGCTGTCCTCGGGCTGGCCGCCCCCACGGCCACCGCCGGCGGCGACCACAACCAGCCCAGGAACATCGTCGCCCTGCCCAGCGTCATCGCCCGCGGCGGTCAGATGACCGTCACGGTCGACGGCTGCCCGCAGGGCGGCACGATGACCTCGGACGCCTTCCGGACCACCCACCTGACCCCGGTCAGGGGAGCCAACGAGACGTCCCGGGGCACCGCCACCATCAGGGAGAACGCCCGGCCGGGCTCGTACGACATCACCGTCAACTGCTCGGGCAGGCGGCTCACCCGCCCGGCCGCCTTCACGGTCATCGGCGGTGTCCGCGGCGGCATCGGCGGCAGCAGCACCGACGGGGCGACGTCGACGGACATCGCGATCGGCGGCGGGCTCGTCGCGGCGGCCGTCGCCGGCGGTGGCCTGTTCTGGCTGCGCCGCCGCTCGGAGCGGCGCATCTGACGCCTTCCGTCCGCCCCGCCCGCACGCGCACGGCGCTTCGCCCCGGATCCCGTGAGGGCCCGGGGCGAAGCGCCGTGCGCGCGGAGGGTCAGGCGCCGTCCTCGCCGGAGCGGCGGCGCGAGAGGTGGTACGCGACGCCCACCGAGCCGGCCACGAGCGCGGCACCGAGCCCGAGCTGCTTCACGTCGAGCCCGGCGACGCTGCCGCCCTCACCGGCGTGCACCCCCTTGGAGTGGTGGGGCTCGGGCGTCCAGTGGTGCGAGCCGCCCGCGATGGTCAGGTCCGCGGTGCCGGTCCTGTGCCTGCAGGCGAACGTCACCTGGTAGACCGCCCCGCGCCGGGCGTCGTGGTGCACCCGCGCCGTCGCCGAGTAGTCGTCCCGCGGGATGGTCACCGTGTCGAACACCGGCGACGTGACCGTGACCCGTCCGCGGCACCCGGCGTCGCTGCGGCTCACCCCCAGCGTGACCTCGTCGCCCGGGGCGACGGTCGCGGGGGTGACGGTGAAGCCGAACGTCGAGTCGTGTCCGCCCACGGCGGCCCCGGCCGGTACGCAGGCGGAGAGGGCGGCGACCCCCAGCAGTGCGACCGAGGCGACGGGTATCGCGCGCATGGTGAATCCTCCGGGTCCCCGAGGAGCGGCGGCGGACCTGTTCCGCTCGCGCCAGAAACGCACCTCGATGTCCGAAACGCTAGGAAACGGGACCCGGGGGCGCGATCGCAGTCGCGCGAATGGGGCAACCCTGTGGGCCGCTCAGGGGACGGTGACGGCGTGTCGGACGCCTCGACGTCCCCTGGCCCGGCTCAGCCCTTCACGTGGGGGAAGAGGCTCAGGAACGGATCGGTCGACGCGGCGACCCCTCGGCTGAAGGGGGCGTCGAAGTCCCAGATGAGGAAGAGCAGGAACGCGATCAGCGCCGAGAACAGACCGGCGAGGACCAGCTCGCGCGTGGTGCGCCGGATCTGGAGGGCGAAGACCATCCCGATCGTGATGACGCCCCCGGCGATCAGCCCGAACCACACCACCCCCGGCATGGTCTCGCCCGTCGACTGCGCGCGGGCGCTGCGGGCCTGGTCCGCCGCGGCCACCTGGTCCACCAGCGGCTGGTACGCCTGGGCCTCGAAGTCCGACCTCGGCTCGTAGTCGGTGACGTCCGCGCGGACCCGGTCGAGCAGCTCGGTGCCGCGCTCGGTCACCTCGCCGCGGTCGGCCATGGCCTTCCACTCGATGGTGACGACGTGTCCGACATAGGCGTTGACATCCTCCCGGATGCGGTCACGGACGTCGGGCGGGTAGGACCGGACGCGTTCCGAGATCTCGTGCAGCGCGACGGCCTCCGTCTGCACGTTGTCCTGGGCGGCGCTGCGCGCCTCCCAGACACCGGCGATGGCCAGGCCCAGGACGATGGCGTACACCACCCCGATCCACATCGTCATGTACTCGATGACGTCCGGGGTCTCGGTGATGTCCTCGTCGTCGGACGCCGTGCGGTGCCGCAGGAGGGTGATGACGACCACCACGGCGCAGGCGGCCAGCATCGCGAGGGTGAGAACAAGCCATTCCGGCAAGAGAGGCCTCCAGGATTCAGCGCGCACGGAGCGCGGCGACGGCGACCACCGCGGGCACCGTGATGAGCAGGACGAAGACGAGCGGCGACGTGGCACCGCGGGAGGACCGCGGCGCCGGCCGGGCGGCGCGATGGCGCGGGTAGTGCACCGGACTCAGCGACGGGCGGGGCGTGGGCGTGGCCGACGGGGAGG
>NZ_QHJH01000134.1 GCF_003947455.1 Streptomyces sp. WAC 04229
CTCGTCGTCGGACTGCTCTGCCTCGCCAGCCCCGCGGGTGTGGTGCGGGATACGCGCGGCCCCAGCCGGGACCGCCCTGGGACGGGCATACGCGACGCGTACGCCTTCGGCCCGCCGCCCCCGCAGGACCTCGGCATCGCGGGCCCGGCCGGTGCGCTCCCCCAGGGCGACGACTGGCTGACCGTCAACGTCTGGACACCGGAGCCAGATCCGGCCGCCCACCGCCCGGTGATGGTCTGGATCCACGGCGGCGCCTACAAACTCGGCCACTCCGGCAGCCCCGGCTACGACGCCCGCCGCATCGCCGCCGACGGCGACCTCGTCGTCGTCACCCTCAACTACCGCCTCGGCATGGAGGGGTTCGCCCACATCGAGGGCGCCCCCGCCAACCGGGGTCTGCTCGACCAGGTGGCCGCGCTGGAGTGGGTACGGGACAACATCGCCGCGTTCGGCGGGGATCCGGGCCGGGTCACCGTCTTCGGGGAGTCCGCGGGCGCCGGTTCCGTGGCCTCACTGCTCGCCATGCCGAGTGCCGCCGGACTCTTCGGGCGGGCCATCGCGCAGAGCGTGCCGGGCACCTTCTTCTCACCGGAACTGGCCGTGGACCTCAGCACCGCCCTCGCCGCCGAGGCCGGTCTGCGCCCCACCGTCGCCGACCTCGGCGCCCTCGCTCCCGAGCAACTCGTCAAGGCCGGTCAGGCCCTCGCCCCGAAGATGCCCGGCCGCGTCGACCGCTGGGGACAGGCAGCGCCCACCGTCACCCCGTACGCCCCGGTCGTCGACGGCGAGGTCCTGCCGGTCACGCCCTGGCGGGCGCTGGCCGCCGGCGCTTCTCGCGACGTCGACCTGATGGCCGGTCACAACCGCGACGAGAACCGCCTGTTCTCCATGATGGCGGGCAAGCTCGGCGGGATCGGCGAGGAACGGGCGCGCGCCGCCCTGCGCCTGTACGCGCCGGGCGGCGAGGCGGCCTACCGCGCGGCGTTCCCCGGCGCCTCGGCGAACGACCTCTACGAACGCGTCCAGACGGACTGGCTGTTCGGCATGCCCTCACTCCACCTGGCCGAGGCGCATCTCGCGGGCGGGGGCCGCGCCCACGTCTACGAGCTGACCTGGCCCGCCCCGGCAGACGGCGGCGCCCTCGGCGCCTGCCACGCCCTGGACGTCCCGCTGCTCTTCGGCACCTTCGGGGCCGACCTCGGCCTCCTCGTCTTCGCCGGTGCGGAACCGTCCCCTGAGGCGTTGGCCCTGTCGTCCCGATTCCGGTCGTCCTGGACGGCGTTCGCACGCACGGGCGACCCCGGCTGGCCGGAGTACGACACGGAACGGCGCCTGGTCCAGGTCCTCGACGCGGAGCCGGTCGTCGCGCCGTATCCGGAGGAGGCGTCCCGGCGCCTCTGGGAGGGCTACGAGTTCACGCCGCTGCCCCTCGTGGGGCGGGGCGCGTGAGCGCCAGACTGGCACTGCGTCCGCTGCTGCTGCTCGCGCCCCTGGCGCTGCTCGTCGGGGGCTGCGGGGTGGCCGAGCCCTCCGAGGAGAAGGCGACGGACGAGGCCCGCGAGGTGGCCAAGTCAGTGGGCGAGCGGCTCTACGGCCAGCGCACCCGCACGCCGGATGAGGCGGGGCGTGAGGCCGCCGCCATGGAGGGGGTGGAGGTGATGCGGGTGGACGGCACCTCGTCACGCGACGGGGACGGCCTCGAGCTGGTCGTCCGCACGTCCGGCACGGCGTACAACGCGACCTTCGACATCGAGGAGATCACCGTACGGCGGTGTTTCGCGGTCCGCGTGGCGCCCTGGTCCGAGTGGCGCGAGAAGCCCCGTGACGTGGACTGCCCGGACAGCCTCCCCCTGGTCTTCGGCCCGGCGCCCGAGCCGCTCCAACTGCCCGAAAAGGAACTGCGCGCGAAGCTCCCGCGAGTGCCGGAGGGCGAGCGGGCGGACGAGGCGGAGGTGCGGCGGGTGATCGGCGCGCTGGACATGGACCCGGCCATACACAGCGAGGTGAAGGCGGAGGACGGCCGGGTCGGCGTACTCCTGCTGGTGCCGGGCGACGGTTTCGGCCCGCAGGACTGCGTCCTCGCCCGCGTGGGCCCCGGCGAGAGGGAGGTGTGGGTGCCGCCCCGGATCCAGCGGATGCGCGGGGAGGCCGGCTGCACGGTGTCCAACGCCCTGCACCCGGCACCACCGCCGCACTGAACGCCCGACGCCGGGTCAGGGCGCCTTGAGGGCGCCTATGAAGGCGGACCAGGCGGCGGCTTGGAAGCGGAGGGTTGGTCCGTCGGGGGTCTTGGAGTCGCGGACGGGGGTGGCGGTGGGGTTGCCGCGCCCCATTTCCAGGCAGTTGTCGCCGCTGCCGCCGCTGTAGCTGGACCTGTGCCACGCGTACTCAGAGGTCGTCTCCATGGGCGTAATTCTGCGCCAGCTCCTCGATCATGGACAGGGATTTCGTAGGCGAGAGCGCGGAGACCATGAGGAGTTCGTAGTAGAACCTGTAGCGCCCGACGGTGGCCGGATCGTCGTCCACCCGCCCGGTGCCCACTCCTTCGAGGTAAACCAGCGGAGGAGCGTCCGCGAAGTCCATCAGCTTGACGCAGCCCTGCATCGCGGGGTGCGCTCCCGCATCAAAGGGCAGCACCTGCACGATGACCCGGTTCTCGCGCATGAGGGCGGCGATGTGGTGGAGTGCTCCTGCCATCACATCCCGCCCGCCGGTGGCGCGGCGCAGTGCGGATTCGTCAAGGACGGCCCACAACATAGGCTCTGTTGGATCGGCGAGGATACGGGCCCGCTCCATCCGTGCCGCCACCAGCTCGTCGATCACTTCGTCGGTCGCCGTCGGCTGATAGGCGCGGCAGACGGCCCGGGCGTATGAGGGCGTCTGGAGCAGCCCGGGGATCAGCATCGACGCGTACTCCTTGATCGCCGTAGCTGATCCTTCCGCCTCCGCCGCCTCGGCAAAGTGCTCGGGGTACTTGGACTTCGCCGAAGCCGCACAGTTGCGCCGGAAGAATTCGTCCGTCCCGAGGGCGTCGTCCAGCAGCCCCGCGTACTCGCGCTGCATCCTCCTCGTACCGGACTCCAGCTGGCCGATGAACGAGCCGCTGACGAACAGCCGCCCGCCCAGCTCCTCCTGGCTCAGCCCGGCCTTCTCCCGCGCGTGGCGCAACTCCGCACCCAGCAGGGCGCGGGGGGACGTAGAGGGGTCGAGGTCTTTCGGTCCAGGCATGGCGACGGAACTCCCGGTCCTACAGCAGGGGTTGTTGGGGCGCCCTCTCTGGCCAGGTTAGAGGCGTACCGGACACGCTGTGTGGCGAATCACAAACTCAGCGTGGAGGTGGAGAAGGGTGCGTTCGACCGAGGAAACCGTCGAGTCCCTGCGGCAGGCACTCCTGGGCGCGGGCATCGTCCTGCCGTCCCTGTGCGTCGATCCGGTGACCGGCGCGAGCGACGAGCCGTTCGCCCTGGTCGAGCTGGGACGCTGCAACGTCCGGGTGGCCGAGCGGCTGGCATCGGTGGTGCGGGGTGAGAGCCCGGCCGTCGGCACGCATGCCGTGGACGCGCGGGACGGCCGGGTGGGGGAGGTGATGGGGCACGTCGGTGGCAGCGTGCAACTGCGTCCGGTCGGTGGCGGCCGGGAGTGGGACTGCCCGCACGGGTCGGTCGCGGCGGCGGCGACGGACCAGGTGATGCGGGCCAGACTGCGGCGCACGAACCATGAGAGCGCGCGGGGCTAGATATTGCCTCGCCCGAAGTGGCCGGCCGCTGGCAGGCTGCGCGGGTGGATCACGCAGAGGCGTTGCTCATCGGTGGACGAGCCGGTGTCGGCAAGACGACGGTGGGGTGGGAGGTCTCGGCTCTGCTGCGCTCCGCGGCCGTCGCTCACGCGATCATCGACGGTGACTTCATGGGGCAGGTGCATCCCGCCCCGGAGGGAGACCCGCACCGCGCGGAGATCACCGAGAGCAACCTGACCGCCGTGTGGGCCAACTTCGCCCGGCGCGGATACCGGCGCCTCCTCTACACGAACACCCTGAGCGTGCTGCCGGAGGCGGCGGGCATGTTCGAACGTGCCCTGGGGAGTGGAGTACGCGTCACACGCGTCCTGCTCACCGCCTCCGACGCCACCGCCCGCGAACGGCTGGTGGGTCGCGAACGCGGCTCCGAGCTGGAGCACGAGCTGGAAGGGAGTATCCGCAAGGCACGGCTCCTGGACCAGCGGGCTCCCGAAGACACCGTGCGCGTGGCGACGGACGGGCGGCTCGTCGTCGACGTCGCCCGGGAGGTGGTGGCCGCCACCGGTTGGGCGGCCGTCAGCTCTCCGTGAGAGGCGGCCAGCCCCGCAGGGCTAGGTCGGCCACCTGCCGCAGGTCCTCCTGGGCGGCGCCCCCGGCCGCCTGTACGGCGATGCCGTTGGCGACGGTCATGAGGTAGCGGGCCAAGAGGGCCGGGTCGGTGCCGGGGGGCAGGTCGCCCTCGTCCACGGCGCGCCGGAACCGGTCCCGGAGCCGGTCGACGCCGCCGTTGCGCCAGTCGGCGAGCAGGTCCCGGGCGGCCCGGCCCGACTCGCCGGCGGCGAGGGAACCCTGGACGCCGAGGCAGCCGCTCGGGCGGCCCGGGCTGGTGGTGGTGCGCACCGAGCCGTTCAGGAAGGCGGTGGCGACCTCGCGGGCGGTCGGCTCGTCCAGGGCGCGTGCCAGGTAGGAGGCGGGGCCCTCCTCGTAGCGCTCCAGGGCCTTGCGGAACAGGGCCTCCTTGTTGCCGAACGCCGCGTACATGCTGGTGCGGGTGATGCCCATGGCCTGGGTGAGGTCGGTCAGGCCCGCGCCCTCGTAGCCGTGCTCCCAGAAGACCCGCATCGCGCGCTCCAGCGCCTCGTCGGCGTCGAAGCCCCGCGGCCGGCCGACCGGCGCCTTCTTCCGGCCCCTCTCCGTGGCATCCGTGGCATCCATGGCATCGAGCATACCTCTTCTGTACCGATCGGTTTTGAAGTGCTACGGTCGCTGTTCAGTACCGATCGGTACTTAAATCGACGGAGGTCATTCCCATGGGGCAGTTCGACGGCAAGACCGCGGTGATCACCGGCGGCAGCAGCGGGATCGGTCTGGCCACCGCCCTGCGGCTGGCGGCGGACGGGGCGTACGTGTTCATCACCGGGCGGCGCAAGGCCGAGCTGGACGCGGCCGTGGAGGCGATCGGCGCGGAGCGGGCGACCGCGGTGGCGGGGGACATCGCCGACCAGGCCGACCTGGACCGGCTCTACGACGCGGTCCGCGCCCGCGGCCGGGGGCTCGACGTGCTCTTCGCGAACGCGGGGTCCGGCGCCTTCGCGACGCTGGAGGAGACCACCGAGGAGCACTACGACCAGATCTTCGGGGTCAATGTGCGCGGCACCGTCTTCACCGTGCAGAAGGCGCTGCCGCTGCTCAACGACGGCGCGTCCGTCGTCGTCAACACCTCGGTGCGCGCCGACGACGGGGTCGAGGCGTTCGGCACGTACGCGGCGACCAAGGCGGCGGTCCGTTCGTACGTCCGGACCTGGGCGAACGAGCTGAAGGGCCGGGGCGTGCGGGTCAACGCCGTCTCTCCGGGGACCATCGCCACCCCCGCGGCCGACGCCGTGGCCGCCGGCACCCCGGACCCGGAGGCGACCAAGGCGCGGTTCGCCGCGGGAGTCCCCCTGGGCCGGGTGGGGCGACCCGAGGAGGTCGCCGAGGTGGTCGCCTTCCTCGCATCCCCGCGCAGCAGCTTCGTACTCGGCGTCAACTGGCACGTGGACGGCGGCGAGAACCAGCTCTGAGCCGCCGGGTCAGGCCTGGTCCGGCACCACGATCCGTTCGACCGCCGCCGTCACCAACTGGTCGCGCTCCTCCTCGGTGAACACGTCCGGGAGGGTGAGCTGCTCGACGATCAGCCAGTTCAGGGCGAGGTAGAGCAGCTTGACGGCCATGGCGTCGCCGGGGAGGCCGGAGCCCTGGTGGTAGGCGACGTTGGCGTCGACGTCCTCGCGGATGCGCTCGGTCAGGACCGCGCGCAGGCCGGGGCGCCGGGTGGCCTCCAGGCGCAGTTCGAGCAGCGCGAGGTAGCCGGAGCGGAAGGAGGAGATGCGGTCGACGAGTTCGCGCATCAGCCGGACGTAGGTGGCGCGGTCGTTCCCGGCCGCGCGCTGGCGGGCGATCGTCGTCTCGTCCGGGACGAGACGCTCGTAGACACGGGCGCCGGTCTGGGTGAGCAGGTCGTCGCGGTTGGCGAAGTAGTTGGACGCGGTGCCGGCCGGGACGGCGGCCTCGGCGTCCACCGCCCGGAAGGTCAGGCCCCGGGCGCCCTGCGCGGCCAGTACCTCGATGGCGGCGTCGACGAGGGCGGCGCGCCGCAGGTCGTTCCGTCTGACCACCTCAGAGGCCGCCCATCGGTTCGATGTCGACCCGCACCGGCGTGCCCCACACCCGCAGCACCTCGTAGTCCGTGAACTCGTGGACCAGCCGGTACGCCATGGCCGCCCGCGGGGCGCGCAGTTGGGCCGCGATGTACAGCTCGGCCTCGCGGCGGTCGCGGCGCGGGGTGCCGCACAGCTGCCACGCCTGCCCGTTCCACAGCTCGGGCAGCCAGCGCTGCTGGGGCTGCGGACGGTCGCCCCGCACTCCGTAACGGGACTGGACCGGCTCGGTGGGCCGGGCCGGGAGGGGGCCGCCGTTGTACTCGGCGCGGCGGGCGCTGCGGCGGCGGGTCTCGCACAGCAGGCAGCGGTCGGGGGCGGCCTCGTCGACCGGTCCCGTCGGATGCTCCGGGCAGCGAGTGCTGGGGGCCGCCGTCGCGACGCTCTCCTCCAGCAGGTCCAGCGCGCGCTTCACGTCCGCGCGGACCTCGTGCAGCTTGGCGTCCGGGGTGTCGCCGGTCAGGGCCTCGCCGTGCTCACCGAGGAGGCGCAGGGCGCGGCCCAGGGCGGTCAGCTGGGCGTGGTTCATGTCCTTCAGAATGGCACACGCCGCGGGGCGGCCCCGGGCCGGTGGGCGGGGGCCTGCCCGGCGGGCCTGGTCGCGCAACAGGGCGCCGCGCCCGCCGGAACCGGGGTCGGGGTCCGGGTCGGACGGCCACGGGGCGGGCGCGGCACCCCTCCGCCACCCGGACCGCCGGACGGCGTCGCGCGGGTCAGCCGTCCGCCGCCGCCAGCGCTGCCCTCAGGTGGCCGTCGGAGTCCGCCAGGAGGCGGGCCGCGGTCGGGCCGTCCACGTCGGCGAGGAGGACCAGGATCGCGTGCTTGACCTCGCCGTCGGTGGCGGTCAGCGCGCGCTCGATGTCGGCGTCGGCGGCGCCGGTGGCGAGCGCGACGATCCGGCGTGAGCGGGCGCGCAGCTTCTCGTTGGACGCGCGCACGTCCACCATCAGGTTCCCGTACGTCTTGCCGAGCCGGACCATGGTGATCGTCGACAGCATGTTGAGGACGAGCTTCTGCGCCGTGCCGGCCTTCAGGCGCGTCGACCCGGTGATCAGCTCGGGCCCGGTGACGACCTCGATGCCGTGCTCGGCGGCGGCGGCCAGGGCGCTGCCCTCGTTGCAGGCCAGCCCCACGGTCAGGGCGCCCACCGCGCGGGCGTGCTCGACGGCGCCGACGGCGTACGGGGTGCGGCCGGAGGCGGAGACGCCGACCACCGCGTCGTCGGCGGTGAGCCCGAGGGCCTCCAGGTCGGCACGGGCCAGCTCGGGCGAGTCCTCGGCGCCCTCGACGGAGGTGACCATGGCGTCCGGGCCGCCCGCGATCAGGCCGACGACCTGTCCCGGCGCGGTGTTGAAGGTGGGCGGGCACTCCGAGGCGTCCAGCACCCCGAGCCGTCCGGCGGTCCCGGCGCCCGCGTAGACCAGCCGCCCGCCGCGTGCCATCCGGGCGGCCACGGCGTCGATGGCACCGGCGATCTCCGGCAACCGCGCTGCCACGGCGGCGGCGACGCCGGCGTCCTCACCGTTCATCGTCCGGGCGATGTCGAGGGTGGGCAGCCGATCGATCTCGGCCAGCTCGGGGCGGAACGCCTCGGTGGCGAGTGTCTCCAACTGGGAACGGAGATCGGGGTGATGGGGGGTTGCAGTCATCAGGAAACGGCTCTTTCCAACGTCGGTCTCTGTATTGCCCCAAGGGCGCGGGGAACTGCGCGACCAGCCACAACGGACGCGCGGCCGCGAACGGCGATTGCCCCTACGGTCTCCCGCGGAGCGCCCCGTGCCGATGGGCCAGCGCTTCGTAGGACGCCGCCAAAGCCGGCGCAGCCGAGTCGTACGTCCGCTGCGCCACCCCCACGAACAGGCAGTCCACCACCAGCAGCTGACTCGTCCGGGAGGACATCGCCGCCGGCCGCAGCTCACTCTCCCGCGACGTCGACGTGGTCAGCACGTGGTCGGCGTACTGCGTGACGGGGCTGTCGGGGCGGCCGGTGATGGCGACGGTCGTCGCGCCGCGTTCGAAGGCGGCCCGCAGCGGTTCGATGACGTCGCCGGTCGACCCGGAGTGGGTGATCGCGAGGGCGACGTCGCCGGTGCGCAGCTGCACCGCGTTGGTCACGGCGAGGTGCGGGTCGTTGTGGGCGTGGGCTATCAGGCCTATGCGCAGGAGTTTCTGGGTGAGATCCTGGGCGACCAGGCCGGAGGCGCCGATGCCGTACACATCGGTGCGGCGGGCGGCCGCCAGCGCGGCGACGGCCGCGCCGAGCTGGCCGGTGTCCAGCCCGGCGGCGGTGTCGGCGAGGGTCTGCTGCTCGTCGTAGGCCAGCTTGGCGACGACGTCGGCGATCGGGTCGTCCACCGCGATGTCGGTCGTGATGGCGGGCGCGCGGCCGGACTGCTGCTGGGCGGCGAGCCCGGCCAGGGCGAGGCGCAGGTCGCGGTAGCCGGGGTAGCCGAGCAGCCGGGCGGTGCGGACGACGGTCGCCTCGCTGGTGCCGGTCAGCTCGGCGAGACCGGTGACCGTGAGGGCGGCGCAGCCGGCCGGGTCGCCGGCGACGGCTTCGGCGACCCGCTGCATGGAGCGGGTCATCGACGGCGCCAGGGTGCGCACCTTGGCCGCGAGGGCGGCGGGCGCGGGCGGCGCGGTCCCGCCGCCGGCGGCGCGACGGCCCCCGGAGGCCTTCGCGAAAGTTTCCTTCACTTCATCGGTCACTCATGAAAGATATTTTCGTTTCGGTCCGCGGGTCAAGAGTGCGCACAATGGGTGCATGGACCCCATCAGCCCCCTGGAGCAGACGCTGCACGCCGCGCGCGCTCTCGTGCTCGCCGATCTGGTGGCGGGCGAGGTAGCCGAGCCGGACGTCGTGTCGCTGGTCGAGGAGTCCGTCGTACAACGGCGTTGGTGGGTCGAGCAGTGGCCCGAGGGCGCGGAGTTCGTGGCCGGGCTGGTCGCGCAGGACGTGCAGGACGCCCTGCTGGAGCGCTACGGCCGCTGGCCGCTCTGCCCGGTCTGCGGCTCCGGCGACCCGCACGCGCTGGACGTCGAGCCGGAGCTGGGTCCCGACCCCCACTGGGTGTGCGGCAAGGCGGGCGTGAAGGTCGCCGCGGTCGGTTCGCTGGGCGGCGCCATCGGCGGCTCCGCACCGTGAGGACGCCCCGGTGACCGTCTACATCGACCCGCCGACCTGGCCCGGCCACGGCCGCATGTGGTCGCACCTGGTCAGCGACGTCTCCTACGCCGAGCTGCACGCGTTCGCCGCGAGGCTGGGCGTGCCGCGCCGCGCCTTCGAACGCGACCACTACGACGTCCCCGCCCAGCGGTACGCCGACGCGGTGTCCGCCGGTGCGCTGGAGGTCAGCAGCCGCGAGGTGGTGCGGCTGCTGCACGGGGCGGGGCTGCGGCGCCGCAAGGGCGCGGGGACCGGGTCCGGAGCCGGGACTCAGCCGCGCAGTTCGTAGGCGAGTTGTCCCTCGTCTTGTCCCTCGTCGCCGGCGACCCGGGTGAAGCCGGCGCGGGTGATCACTGCCTGGGAGGCGACGTTGGCGGGCTCGGTCGTGGCGAACACCGACGTCACCTCCTCCCGCGCCAGCGCCCACGCGGACAGCGCGCGCAGCGCCTCGGTGGCGTAGCCGTGGCCGCGGGCCGCCTCGGCGAGGTCGTAGCCGATCTCCACGCGCCCGTCCTCGTCCGGCGGCCCGTGGAAGCCCATACCGCCGACCGCGCGGCCGTCCTCCCGGCGCACCAGTGCGAACACGCCCCACTCCGGCCGGTGCACGCCCCCCTCGTACGCCTTGAGCAGCATCGTGGCGGCGTCCCGGGTGCCCTGGAAGGGCCCGCTGCCCACCCACTCGAACCCGCCGTCGCCGCCCGCGGCGAGGTCGGTGGCGGCGGCCGGCGTGACGCCCTGGAGGGTGAGCCGTTCGGCCGGGATCACCAGGTTGTTGCGCCAGCGCCACTCGGTGACCGGGGCACGTCCGGGCAGGTCGCCGCGGCCGGTGGCCCACAGCAGGGTGCGCCAGGGGTCGGGGCCGGGCTGGACGTGCGGGAAGAGCCGGGCGAGGACGTCCGCGCACAGCCGGGCCGGCGGCTCGTAGGCCAGGCCGAGGCCCTCGGCGATGTCGTGCGTGTGCAGGAACACCTCGGCGATCCCCATCGAGGCGAAGCCCTCGCGATTCGCGCTGCGGTAGGGGTACGGGTGGAAGGCGCGGACCTCGCGCGGGGTGGTGCGCAGGGTCGCGGCGAGCAGCGCGCAGGTCGTTTCGATCACATGGAGCACGCCCTCGTTGTCGGTGCCCTCGTCGAAGGTGATCTCGAAGGGGACGTACGCGTCGGTGGCGCGTCCGGCCAACTGCCCCGCGTAGGCGATGAGATCGCCCGCGACGTGCTCCGCCGTGTACCGGCAGCTCCACTCCAGCCGGCCCGCCCGCGCCGTCTCCCAGTCCCGGTCGACCGCCGTCCGCAGCAGCGCGACGGCGCTCGCGACGGCTTCCTCCACCTGTTCCCCGCCCATGGTCCGCATGCCGGGCAGGCTAAGCGTCCGGGGAGTCCTTGAGCGACAGCATTTCCAGCTCGCCGGTGATGTTGTGGCGTGCGGTCGCCTCCCACTCCCGGCGGCCGTGCGGGGTGTGGAACAGCCGGGGCAGGGCGAGCAGCTGTCGCAGGACCGCGGCCCGGCCCTCGCGGAAGGCGTCGTTCGGCACGAAGTGGTACTCCTCGCGCACGGCGGCCGTGTACGCCGCGTACGCCGACGGCGGCGAGGCGAGGACCGCCAGGTCCGCGTCGCACAGCACCTGTCCGTCGCGGTCGTCGTCGGCCGGGGCGTGGGTGACGGTGAGGCGGACCAGCCGGGCCACCTCGGCGGTGCGCCCCGCCGGGACCCCGGCCTCGGCCAGGGCGCGCTCGGCGAGCCGGGCCGAGCGCTCCTCGTTCTCGGAGCGCTCGGGGAGGTAGACCGCGTCGTGGAACCAGGCGGCGAGCCGGACGGCGGCCAAGTCGTCGGCGTGCTCGGCCAGTACGTCGACGTGGTCCAGTACGGCGGTCAGGTGCGCGAGCGTGTGGTACCGCCGGTGCGGCTCCTGCCAGCGGGCGAGCAGACGGTCGGCGTACGGCGCCGGGTCGGGGCCGGAACCGGGGGCGGCGGCTTGCTCCAGGGCACGGGCGAAGCGGGAGCGCAGGGCGTCGAGGTCGGCCATGCGCCCATTCTTCCAGCGACAGCTCCGGTGATAACCTCTCACTCAATCTTGACGATGAAGCGGCGATGAAGCGACGTGGAAGAGGAGAGGCGGCGGACCATGCCCGAGGCGCGCACCGGGACCCCGCGCGAGCGCTACCGCACCCAGGTGCGCGCGGAGATCAAGGAACACGCGTGGGAGCAGATCGCCGCGGCGGGCGCCTCCGCGCTCTCGCTCAACGCGATCGCCAAGCGGATGGGCATGAGCGGGCCCGCGCTCTACCGGTACTTCGCCGGCCGCGACGAGCTGATCACCGAACTGGTCCGGGACGCCTACCGCAGCCTCGCCGACGACTTCAAGGCGGCCGCCGGCTCCGGCGCCGGCCTCGCCGGACTCGCGCACGTCCTGCGCACCTGGGCCCTCGCCGACCCCCAGCGCTACTTCCTCGTCTTCGGCACCCCCGTCCCCGGCTACCACGCCCCCGACGACATCACCGGGATCGCCGCCGAGACCATGGCGGTCATCCTCGACGCCTGCGCCGCACTGCCGTCGGACGGCCCCGCCGCCGACTTCGACGCCCACCTCGACGGCCACCGGCAGTGGGCGGCCGGCCACCCGGCCCCCGCCGCGGCCCTGCACCGCGCCCTCGCCTTCTGGACCCGCGTGCACGGCGCCCTCTCCCTCGAACTCGCCGGACACTTCAACGGCATGGGCTTCGACCCCGCCCTGCTCTTCGACGCCGAGGTCGACGACCTGTCGGGACGCTGACCGCGGCCACCGCCCGGCCCTAACGTGGGGTCCATGACGACTCCTGCCGACGTGAACGACGTACGCGACCCCGAGCTGCCCGGGCGGCTGCTGACCATCGAGCGGGACGCACTGGTGCCCCTGCTGCGGGCGCGGGCGGACGCGGACTTCGCGCTGCCCGTGGCCGCGTGTCCGGGCTGGACCGTGCGCGACGTGCTGGCGCACTGCTCCAGCGCGCTGATCCGGGTGGTGGAGAACCGCTTCGAGGAGGGCGTCTTCTCGCCCGCGTCCAACGACCGCGACATCGCCGCACGCGCGGACTGGAGCAACGCCCGCGTCGTGGACGAGCTGGAGCGCGGCATGACCGAGGCCGGTCCGGTGATCGGCCGCGCGGGCGGCGCGCTGGACGGGGTCGCGCTGGGGGAGTGGGTGCACGCGGGTGACGTGCGGACGGCCCTGGGCGAGCCGGGCGCGTACGCCGGGCCCGGCCTGCCCGCCGCCCTCGCGCTGCTCGCCACCCTCACCCGCGACCGCGGCCACGTGCCGCTCCACGCCGACCTCGACGACGTGGACGAGCCCCTGAAACTGGGCGCGGTGAGCGGTGAGCGGCCCCCGGGCCGGTTCATCGGCGACGCCGCCACCCTCGTACGGCTGTACGCGGGCCGGCCGGCGGGCGACCCGGCCGGGTACGAGCTGGCCGGGGTGGAAGCGGCGGAGCTGAACCTCTTCGGCGACTGAGGGGCGCCCCGGCCCGCCGTCTGGGCGTAGTCTTGGATTGGACTAGACCTGTAGCAGGCCGACGAATGGGGTCCCATGAGCAAGCGTGCAGTCCTGGAGGTGATCGCCCTCGACGTCGAGGACGCGGTCGCCGCCCAGGTTGGAGGCGCGGATCGCCTCGAACTGGTCACCGACATGGCGGCCGACGGACTCACCCCGTCGGCCGAGACCGTCGCCGCGATCCGCGCCGCCGTCGACATCGACCTGCGGGTGATGCTGCGCCTCGCGGACGGGTTCGCCGCCGGGGACGTCGAACGGCTGACGCGGCTGGCCGGCCGGATGCGGGAGGCCGGGGCGACGGAGTTCGTGCTCGGGTTCCTCGACCCGGACGGGGACGTGGACCTCCACGCGGTGGAGCGGATCGCGGGCGTGCTGCACGGGTGCCGGTGGACCTTCCACCGGGCGATCGACCGCGCCGCGAACCGCGACGCCCTGCGCAAGCAGCTCGGGGACTTCCCGGGGCTGGACACCTACCTCACGGCCGGCGCGGCCGGCGGCGTGGACGAGGGCATGACCGTCCTGCTCGCCGAGGCGCGGCGCCGGGGCGAGCCGGGCTACGAGCAGCAGCTCCTCGTCGGCGGCGGCCTGCGCCTCGACCACGTGCCGGGGCTGCTGGCGGCGGGGATCGACGCGTTCCACATCGGCGGGGCGGCGAGGCCCTCCGGGTGGGCGGGGCCGGTGTCGGCGGAGGCGGTTCGGGAGTGGCGCCGGGTGTTGGGAGACTAATCCCTCCCCAGCTGCGGGCAGTCGTGCCTCCCCCAGTGCCTGAACGGCCTGGGAGGTACCCCCAGGGGCGGCACGGGTGGGCGGTGGGGGTCCCCCCGCTCGAGCGAAGCCGAGAGTGGGGGAGGCACCCGGCAAGCGCCGGGCCGCGTCACCCACCCCCGGGCACGCTAACCAAGCTGCGGCGGCAGCTCCGTCGCGTGCGTCACGATCAGCCCCGAGACCGCACGCGTCAGCGCCACGTACAGCCGCCGCAGCCCCGTCCGCTCGTCCGGCTCGCCGTCCACCACGGCCCGCGGTTCGTCCAGCACCACGTAGTCGTACTCCAGGCCCTTGGCCAGCGAGGCCGGCACCAGGGTCAGCCGCGTGGCGTGGGTGGTCTCCTCGCCCGGCCCGACGTACCCGACGCCCGCCGCGTCGAGCGCCGCCGCCAGCTCCGGCACCCGCGCGTCCGCCGCGATCAGGCCGACCGAGCCCTCGCGGGAGAGCAGCTCGTCGCAGGCCGCCAGTACTCCGGCCGTTCCCGCGGGCGTCGTACGGACGTCGAAGAAGCCCGGATTCTCGCGGATCGACGCGACCGGCGTCAGGCCCGGCGCGATGTGCGGCAGCAGCCGGGAGGCGTACGCGATGACGTCCGTCGGCACGCGGAAACCGGCCGTCAGCTCCTCCACCACGGCCTCGCCCTTGCCCAGGTGCCCCAGCGCCTCGGCCCAGCTCCGCGTCGCCCACGGCGTGGTGCCCTGCGCCAGGTCGCCGAGGACGGTCGCCGAGCCGGTGGTGCAGCGCCGGCCCACCGCGCGGTACTGCATCGGGGAGAGGTCCTGCGCCTCGTCGAGGACCACGTGCCCGAGCGAGTGGGTGCGCTCTACCAGGTCGGTCGCCTCGTCGATCAGCACGGCGTCCGCGGGCGACCACTTGGCGGACTTCACCGAGCGGGCCGGCTTCACCCACAGCACCGCCTTCTGCTCGTCCGCGGAGAGCACCCCCGCGGCGTGCTCGGCGAGGAAGTCCGCGTCGGAGAGGAGCCGCAGGACCAGCTTGGCGGGGTCGACCGGCGGCCAGATCTCCTTCACCGCGGCCTTCACCGCCGTGTTGCGCGCCACCGCGTTCTGCACCCGGTCGTCCGGCGCCTCGCCCGCCCGCTCCATCTGCACCAGCACGAGGTGGGCGATGCGCTGCGGCAGCGCCTCGCGGGCGGCACCGTAGCGGATGTCGCGGGCGAGCAGCTCACGGACGATCTCCTCCAGCTCGTACGCCGCCACCCGCCAGCGCCGCGAGCCGCGCACCACGACGATCCCCTCGGCGGGCGGGGAGACGTGCGCGTACAGGGCCCGGCGCAGCACCTCCGCCATCCGCGCGTCGCCCTTGACCACCGCCGTCGCCGCCTCGTCCGTACCACGCACCTCCACGTGACCGACCAGGTCCTCGACGGTGGCCTGGCGGACCGTCAGCTCGCCGAGGGCCGGGAGCACCTGCTCGATGTAGTGCAGGAAGGACCGGTTCGGCCCGATGACCAGCGTGCCGGTGCGGGCCAGGCGCTCGCGGTGGGCGTACAGGAGGTAGGCGACCCGGTGCAGGCCGACGGCGGTCTTGCCGGTGCCGGGGCCGCCCTGCACGCAGACCGAGCCGGACAGCCCGGCGCGCACGATCTCGTCCTGCTCGGGCTGGATCGTCGCGACGATGTCCCGCATCGGCCCGACGCGCGGCCGCTCGATCTCCTGCTGGAGCAGCTTGCTGGTGGTCGCCGCCTCGGCCGGGTCGGACAGGTGCTCGTCCTCGTACGCCGTGAGGTCCCCGCCGGTGTAGCCGAAGCGGCGGCGCAGCGAGACGTCCAGCGGGTCGTTCTTCGACGCCCGGTAGAACGGCTGCGACACCGGCGCCCGCCAGTCGATCACCATCGGGTCGCCGTCCGCGTCGTGCACGTGCCGGCGCCCGACGTAGAAGCGCTCGCCCTCCGCGCCCTCGGCCCGCTCGGCACCGGGAGCGTGCAGGTAGTCGAGCCGGCCGAAGAACAGCGGGGTCTCGCTGAGGTCGGCCAGCGCCTTGATGCGGTCCTCGATCTGGCGTTCCAGGACAGCGGCGTTGACCCAGTTCGCGGTCACGTCGGAGATGTCGAGGGTCTCCACGTCCTCGCGCATGGCGCGCAGGGCGGAGCGCGAGGCGGCCAGGTGGGCGCGCTCGCGGGACAGGGGGTCGTCGTGGACGGGCGTGGACAAGGCGGTGCCTCCGGGTGACCTGCGGTGCGGTGGGCGCGGGCGCGCGCGGGAAGCCGACCGGTTTCCAACCGGACGACGGCACTCCGTGAGGGAGGCGGGCAAGAGCGGAGATTTTAGAGGAGGGGGCGGCCGGCGGGCCAACCCTTTTCCACCCTCTGGTGTCATCCCCCGCTCGACCCCTAGGGGACGGGCCCTCCGACCTGAGGGGCACCCGTCCCCCGGGAGGTGTACGCGGGGGCGGAGCGGGTTCGGTCCCGAGACCGATGCCGGTGGGGGCCGGGCGGTCGCACCATGGAGACATGAGCGCAGCAACCATGTACCCCGCCCCGGCACCGGTCCGTGCGTCCGGTGCCACGCCCGTGGCCGGCAGCCACCGGCACCGGCTCGGCGACGCCGTGCGCGCCGTGCGGGTGTTCGCGGGCGCCGCCTTCGACGTAGTGATCCTCGGCGCGTACGGGGAGGAGGCCGGCGTCCGCCGCCACTGACCCCGGGCCGACGGGACTCGGGAAGGCCCCCTCAGACCCCCTCGCCGAGCACCTCGTCCGCGTCCATGATCCGGTACGCGTAGCCCTGTTCCGCCAGGAAGCGCTGGCGGTGGGCGGCGAAGTCCTGGTCGAGGGTGTCGCGGGCGACGACCGAGTAGAAGTGCGCCTGGTGACCGTCGGCCTTCGGACGCAGCACCCGGCCGAGCCGCTGTGCCTCCTCCTGCCGGGAGCCGAAGGTGCCCGACACCTGGATCGCGACCGTCGCCTCCGGCAGGTCGATCGAGAAGTTCGCGACCTTGGAGACGACGAGCACGCTGATCTCGCCCTGCCGGAAGGAGTCGAAGAGCTTCTCCCGCTGGGCGTTGGACGTCTCACCCTTGATGACCGGCGCGCCCAGGTGCTCGCCCAGTTCGTCGAGCTGGTCGATGTACTGGCCGATGACGAGGATCTGCTGCCCGGCGAAACGCCGCACGATCGCCTCCGTCACCTTCCGCTTGGTGTCGGTCGTCGCGCAGAAGCGGTACTTCTCCTCCGTCTCGGCGGTGGCGTACGCCAGCCGCTCGGAGTCGGTGAGGTTGACCCGGACCTCCACGCAGTCGGCGGGCGCGATGTAGCCCTGCGCCTCGATCTCCTTCCACGGCGCGTCGAACCGCTTCGGGCCGATGAGGGAGAAGACGTCGGACTCGCGGCCGTCCTCGCGGACGAGCGTCGCGGTCAGACCGAGCCGCCGCCGGGCCTGGAGATCGGCGGTGAACTTGAAGACCGGCGCCGGCAGCAGGTGCACCTCGTCGTAGACGATCAGCCCCCAGTCCCGGGAGTCGAACAGCTCCAGGTGCGGGTAGACGCCCTTCCGCCGGGTCGTCAGCACCTGGTACGTGGCGATGGTGACCGGCCGGATCTCCTTCTTCGTGCCGCTGTACTCGCCGATCTCGTCCTCGGTCAGCGACGTGCGCTTCACCAGCTCGTGCTTCCACTGCCGGGCGGAGACGGTGTTCGTGACGAGGATCAGCGTCGTCGACTTGGCCTGCGCCATCGCACCGGCCCCGACCAGCGTCTTGCCCGCACCGCAGGGCAGGACGACGACACCGCTGCCGCCGTGCCAGAAGTTCTCCACCGCCTGCTTCTGGTACGGGCGCAGCGCCCAGCCGTCCTCCGCCAGCTCGATCGGGTGCGCCTCGCCGTCGACGTACCCGGCGAGGTCCTCGGCGGGCCAGCCGAGCTTGAGCAGCGTCTGCTTGATCTGCCCGCGCTCGGAGGGGTGCACGGCCACCGTGTCGGGGTCGATGCGGGTGCCGACCAGCGGCGCGATCCGCTTCGACTTCAGGACCTCCTCCAGCACCGGGCGGTCGGTCGTCGTCAGGACGAGGCCGTGCGCGGGGTGCTTGGAGAGGGTGAGGCGGCCGTAGCGGTCCATCGTCTCGGCGATGTCGACGAGCAGCGCGTGCGGCACGGGGTAGCGGCTGTACTCGACGAGGGCGTCCACGACCTGCTCGGCGTCGTGGCCGGCCGCCCGCGCGTTCCACAGGCCCAGCGGTGTCACCCGGTAGGTGTGGATGTGCTCGGGCGCCCGCTCCAGCTCGGCGAACGGCGCGATGGCCCGACGGCAGTCACCGGCCCGCTCGTGGTCGACTTCCAGGAGCAGGGTCTTGTCGGACTGGACGATCAGCGGACCATTCACGGGCGGCACCCTTTCGCGTGCGTACGGCCGACAGCGACTCGACGGATCGGCCAAACGTCCAGTGTGCCTGATCGCGCCGCCGGGCTACTTGAGACCGATGTTGTTGATCAGCGGCCCCTCGATGGTGACGCCCTCGGTGACCAGCGGCTCCACGCCGGTGACGGGCAGCGGGAGCGGCAGCGCGGCGGCCTTGGGGGCGAGCGCGCCGAACAGCGCCGCGGCGGTGATCAGGGCGGCCACGGAGACGGCGACGGCGGAACGGGCGGCGGAGCGGAGGGGATCGGCGGTCTTGGGACGCATGGCCTTACCCCCTCGTGCGCCCCCTGGCCCCTCTCCCGCGCGACCTCCGGCGGCGCCCCGACCGTCTAAAGAAAAACGTATGCGTCTCCCACTAGTGTCACACACATACCCATC
>NZ_QHJH01000135.1 GCF_003947455.1 Streptomyces sp. WAC 04229
GAACCCGCCCCGGCCGCCGCCGCCACCGGGCCCGCCCGTGCCGCCGCCCGTCGAAGGGCCGGCGGTCGGGTTGGTCCCGCCCATGCCGCCACCCGAACCGGACGGCACCGACCAGGCGTACGCCGCCGGACCCGCGACCGCGGCCGCGATGGCCGCCGCCACGGACACCGCCAGCAGTCGCGCCCGCCGCCCCGAACGGAAGACGAGCAGGCCCGCGATCGCCAGCGCCGTGACCGTCGCGACGGTCGGCCACAGCCAGGAGTTCCAGCCCCAGGCCCGGCGCAGCAGCACGATCGCCCACACGCCGGTGACACCGAGGGCGAGCGGCAGCACCCACATCCACCGCCGGTCGGCCCGGAAGGCGCGCAGCAGCATGACGCCGCCGCCCCCGCACAGCGCCGCGATGCCCGGGGCGAGGGCGGTCGTGTAGTACGGGTGCATGGTGCCCTCGGCCATGCTGAACGTCAGGTAGTGCAAAGCCGTCCAGCCACCCCAGAGCACCAGCGCGGCGCGCGTGAGGTCGGTGCGGGGCGCCCGGCCGCACCGCACCAGACCGGCGACCAGCGCGATGCCCGCGAAGGGGAGCAGCCAGGAGATCTGGCCGCCGAGGACGTCGTTGAACATCCGCCCGATGCCCGCGGCGCCGGAGAAGCCGCCCCCGCCGCCACCTCCGCCGCCCATGTTGCCGTCGCCGCCGAAGATCCGGCCGAGCCCGTTGTAGCCCGTGATCAGGTCCCAGGCCGTGCCGTCCGTCGAACCGCCGATGTACGGCCGCTCGGACGCGGGGACCAAGGACACCGCGGCCGCCCACCAGAAGCTGGAGACCACCAGGGCGACGGCGGCGAGCACCAGGTTCCTGATCCGCTTCGCCCAACCGAGGTTCGACGCGTAGGCGTACACGACGAAGACCGCCGGCAAGGCGATGTAGCCCTGCAGCATCTTGGTGTTGAACGCAAGTCCGAAGCAGACCGCCGAGCCGATCAAGGGCAGCAGCCGCCCGTCGCGGACCGCGCGCAGGCCGAGGGCCGCCCCGCCCACCATCAGGAACACCAGCAGCGTGTCGGGGTTGTTGTCCCGGTTGATGGCCACCGTGATCGGGGTCAGCGCCAGCGCCAGGGCGGCGACCGCCGCCGCGCCGTGGCCCCACACCCGCTTGACGGAGGCGTGCAGGATCCAGATCGTCGCCAGCGCGGCCAGGATCAGCGGCAGCATCATCTGCCAGGTGCCGTAGCCAAGGAGGCGGCAGGACAGCCCCATGACCATCAGGGCGAAGGGCGGCTTGTCGACGGTCAGGAAGTTCCCCGCGTCGAGCGAGCCGAAGAACCACGCCTTCCAGCTCTCGGTGCCGCTGAGCACGGCGGCGCTGTAGAAGCTGTTGAGGCCGGCCCCGGACAGGTTCCAGGAGTACGACCCAGCCGCCAGGGCGAGGACGGCGAGCAGAACCGGCAGAGACCAGCGCGGCGTGCCGGGTGCGGGGGTCGGCGCGGGCGGCGGCTCGGGGGCCGCTTGCAGGGGAGCGGTGGCAGATGTCACCAGGCCACCGTGTCCATCGGCGTTGGGCGGGGGCTGTGCTCCGACTCGGGGCCAGCTGTGAGTCCCGGGCCGTGCTCAGTCCGCAGGGGACCAAGGGGCGAGCAGATCGCGCAGCAACTCGGCGAAGGCCCCGTCCAAGGTGTCCTCCCGCTCCTGGTCACCGACGGCCTCGGGACAGAGAGCGGCGGGACGGGCGATCCACAGGACCTTCCACGGCATGGAGAACAGGGCGGCATCGCTCCACACGCCGCCGTGCGGGGCGAGGGGGTGCAGCAGATCGCTTACACGTCCGGTGATCATCTGCACCAGGGGGCCGTCGGTCGCGGCATGCGCCCGGGGCAGCGCCGTGTGCGAGGTTCGGGCGACGGCGGCCGTCGTCGGATGACGCCGGACGATGCGTACGACCTGTGTCAGGTGGCGCACGATTCCGTCAACGGTGCCGTCGCTCGGGTGAGTACGGTCCGCCTCGTCGAAGGCTCGGGCGAGTTCCGTCTGCAGCGCGCGCAGGTGAAGCCCGGAGGCGGTCTTCCAGTTCTCGTAGAGGTAGTTGCGCGAGGTCCCGGAGGCGCGGGCGATGGCGGTCACGGACACGTTCAGGCCGTCGGTGCGCATGAGGGTGCGGACCGTGCCGATCACGTTTCCGGTGCCGAGAGGGTTGCGGTGGGACCAGGAAGCGGGGCTCATGGCCTCATGGTCGGGAAGAAGCGTGAGCACTTGGGGGGTGAATGTCATCCAGGCACTCGGATGAGCGATCTGAGGACAGTCGGGGGTGAAGTGTTCACGCTTTGGAGGGAGGGAGGGCTTCCTTGAGGGCCGTGATGAACGACGTCCAGCAGGGAGTTGAGAGGAGCAGTGCCGGCCCGGTGGGAACCTTCGAATCCCGCACCGGTACCCCCCCCAGGATGACCGTCCACCACCTCCAGGCAACTCCCCCCTGGTCATTGCTGTGCGAGGGCTTGCGTCAGCCCTTCACAGTCGCGGCGTCGCGTATGGTCCGGTCAGTCATCGCCTGCACAGCCCCTTGCTGTCGCTTCGAGCAGAGCCAGCGTCTCCTCGAGTGGCAGGGCGTTGCCCAGGGCGAAATCGTAGCGATGCTGCAGTTCCTGGACCACGGACGGGGTGTCGTGGAGCATGCCCATGTGCAAGCCCTCGGCGTACGCCCGCCCCTACCTGCTCGCCCACGAACGGCAGATGGAGGCCCGGCGGCGCCAGGCCCGGCGGCGCCCGGCCCGGCTGCTGCCCTGGAGCGGCTCCGAGGGCAAACCCTGCTACCTGCTGACCGACGGCGACGGCCCGCTGTCCCGGATCGCCGACGTCGTCGAGGCCACCCCCCTCGACATGGCGGAGGACCTCGGCGAGCTGAGCACGCCGAGGTTCTTCCCGAAGGCGGCGCTCTGCCCGGGCACCAGGGCGGGTATCGCGCGGAACACTTCGCCCGCCGCCTTGGCGTGCCGGCCCCCTGGACGGTGGCCACCAGATCCTCGAAGGGGCCGGCCAGTCGGTGGCCGCTCTCGTTCTGGTCCGGCACGGCTCATTACTTGCCACCGGTACCGCGCCGAACCCTGTCCTTCGGAAAGCGGTCAACTCCTCGCCATTCCTCCGGCCTAGGGTTTCGGCCATGCGCCCGAGAATGCTCCGCACCCTCCTGGCCGCCCTCACCACGAGCCTCGCGGCGGCCGGCTGTCTCATCGCCGCCGGACCGGCCGTCGCACAGGAACGTCCGCAGGGGAACGCCTGCTCGCCCGCCGTCTCCCTCACCGGCTACTCCGACGCCCTCGACAAGACCACCCACGACGGCACCTACGTCGGCAACCTCTCCGCACTCGCCCGAGGCGGGCGGGGCACGGTCGCCGCCCTCTCCGACCGTTCCGCCCTCTTCCGGCTGGACGCCCGCTCCCTCCAGCCACGGAACGTGACCCCGCTCGCCGATGAGAACGGCGCCGCCCTCGACGCCGAGGGACTGGTCGCCGACGGGGACGGCACCTACCTCGTCTCCTCCGAGACCGAGCCGTCCGTCCGCCGCTACTCCCGTACCGGCGAGATCCTCGGCCGTCTGCCCGTACCGGACGCCCTGCGCACCGCCCCGGAGGGCCGCGCCCGGGCCAACGGCAGCTTCGAGGGGCTGACCCTTCTGCCCGGCGGCCGGACCCTGATCGCGTCCATGGAGTACCCGCTCGCCGGCGACCCCGCCGACCTCGTGCGCTTCCAGAGCTGGCGGCGGACCGGGCACGGCGGCTTCGGGCTCGGCACCCAGTACACGTACCGGACGGACGGCGGCCTCGGAGTCTCCGAGGTCACCGCGACCCCCTCCGGCCGCCTGCTCGTCCTGGAACGCGGCTTCACCTCCGGCGTCGGCAACACGGTCCGCCTGTACCTGACCGACCGGCCCCGCGGCGGCACCGCACTCGGCAAGACCCTCCTCGCCGACCTGGCCCACTGCCCCTCCCTCGGTGCCACCGCCGAGCAACCCCAGCCCAACCCGCTCCTCGACAACTTCGAGGGCATGGCCGTCACCGGCCGGAGCAAGGGCCGCCTGGACGTTTTGATCGTCAGCGACGACAACCAGAACGCCGTGCAGACGACCCGCTTCCTCCGGCTCCGGGTCCGCGCCTGAATCATCGCGGCGGGATGAAATCCCCGCTCGCGCGTGTTGGTGCCTTCCGGTAGATCAGGTGAGCAGGACGACCGACCGGAGGGCACGGCGTGGACGCGCAACGGGGATGGGCACGACGACTGGCGGCTTACGCCTGGCGCTATCCCAAGGACGTCGTCCTCGCCCTCGGCGCCTCGCTGGGCGGCATGGCCGTCATGGCCCTGGTGCCCCTGATCACCAAGGTGATCATCGACGACGTGATCGGCGACAAGACCAGGGACATGGCCCTCTGGGCGGGTCTCCTCATCGGCGCCGCGGTCGTGGTGTACGTCCTCACGTACATCCGCCGCTACTACGGCGGCCGGCTCGCCCTCGACGTCCAGCACGACCTGCGCACCGACATGTACGGGACGATCACCCGGCTGGACGGAAGGCGGCAGGACGAGCTGTCCACGGGGCAGGTGGTCGGGCGGGCGACCAGCGACCTCCAGCTGATCCAGGGCCTGCTGTTCATGCTCCCGATGACCATCGGGAACGTCCTGCTCTTCCTGATCTCCCTGGTCATCATGGCGTGGCTGTCCCCGCCGCTCACGCTCGTCGCCCTCGCCGTCGCCCCGGCGCTGTGGTTCATCGCCCGCCGCAGCCGCACCCGCCTGCACCCCGCCACCTGGTACGCCCAGGCGCAGGCCGCCGCGGTCGCGGGCGTGGTCGACGGCTCGGTCAGCGGCGTCCGCGTGGTGAAGGGCTTCGGGCAGGAGGAACAGGAGACCGGAAAGATCAGGGAGGTCGGGCGCAGGCTCTTCGCCGGGCGGCTGCGGACGATCCGGCTGAACGCCACCTACACCCCCGCCCTCCAGGCCGTCCCCGCCCTCGGGCAGGTCGCCATGCTCGCCCTCGGCGGCTGGCTGGCCGTCCGCGGCAACATCACACTCGGCACCTTCGTCGCCTTCTCCACCTACCTCGCCCAGCTCGTCGGTCCGGTCCGCATGCTCGCCATGGTCCTCACGGTCGGCCAGCAGGCCCGCGCCGGCACCGAACGCGTCCTGGAGCTGATCGACACCGAGCCCGCGATCGAGGACGGCACCCGGGACCTGCCCGCCGACGCGCCGGCGACCGTCGAGTTCGACGACGTGTCCTTCGGTTACACGTCGGCCACCGGGGAGGACACCCCCGTCCTCGACGGCCTCTCCTTCGAGATCCGGGCCGGTGAGACGCTCGCCGTCGTCGGCTCCTCGGGTTCCGGCAAGTCCACGGTCTCCCTGCTCCTGCCGCGCTTCTACGACGTGAGCCGCGGCGCCGTCCTCGTAGGCGGGCACGACGTGCGCGAGCTGACCCTCGACTCGCTGCGGGCCGCCATCGGGCTCGTGCCCGAGGACTCCTTCCTCTTCTCGGACACCGTGCGCGCCAACATCGCGTACGGCCGCCCCGACGCCACCGACGAGGAGATCGAGGCCGCCGCCCGGGCCGCGCAGGCCCACGGGTTCATCACCGACCTGCCCGACGGCTACGGCACCACCGTCGGCGAACACGGACTGACCCTCTCGGGCGGCCAGCGCCAGCGCGTGGCGCTCGCCCGCGCGATCCTCACCGACCCCCGGCTGCTGGTCCTCGACGACGCCACCTCCGCCGTGGACGCCCGCGTCGAGCACGAGATCCACGAGGCGCTCAAGGAGGTCATGCGGGGCCGCACCACGCTCCTCATCGCCCACCGCCGCTCCACCCTCGGCCTCGCCGACCGCATAGCCGTCCTCGACCGCGGCCGCCTCGCCGATCTCGGCACCCACGAGGAACTCCAGGAGCGCTCCGCCCTCTACCGGCGCCTGCTGACCGACCCCGACGAGCTGGGCGGCGTGTCGCCGGGGCACGCCCGGCCCGCGGCGCCCGCCGAGGACACGTCGGTACGGGAGGAGCTGGACGCCGAGTTCGACGCCGAGCGCGGGGTCACCCCGCGGCTGTGGACCGGCGACCGCACACCGAAGGACACCGCCCTCGCGGGCACCCCGGCCACCCCGGAGCTGCTCGCCCAGGTCGACGCGCTGCCCCCGGCCGACGGCACCCCCGACGTCGACGAGGCGCGGGCCGTGCAGCCGGAGGAGTCGTACGGCCTGCGCCGCCTGTTGCGCGGGTTCCGCGCACCGCTGCTGATCAGCCTCGCCCTGGTCGCCGTGGACGCCGGCATGGGGCTGCTGCTGCCGGCGCTGATCCGGCACGGCATCGACGAGGGCGTCACCCGGCTGGCGCTCGGCGCGGTCTGGGCGGTCTCCCTGCTCGGCCTGCTCGCGGTGCTCGCCCAGTGGACCGCGCAGACCGGCGAGATCCGCATGACCGGCCGGACGGGGGAGCGGATCCTGTACTCGCTCCGCCTGAAGATCTTCGCCCAGCTCCAGCGGCTCGGCCTCGACTACTACGAGCGCGAGCTGACCGGCCGGATCATGACCCGGATGACCACCGACGTGGACGCGCTGTCGACGTTCCTGCAGACGGGCCTCGTCACCGCCTTCGTCTCGATCGTCACCTTCTTCGGCATCATGGTCGCCCTGCTGGTGATCGACGTGCAGCTCGCCTTCGTCGTCTTCGCGACGCTGCCGCCGCTGATCATCGCCACCTACTTCTTCCGCAAGGCCAGCGTGAAGGCGTACGAGCTGGCCCGCGAGCGGGTGTCCACGGTCAACGCCGACCTCCAGGAGGCGGTGGCGGGACTGCGCATCGTGCAGGCCTTCCGGCGCGAGCACGACGGCGGACGACGCTTCGCCGAGCGCAGCGACAGCTATCGCCAGGCCCGCATCAGGGGCCAGTGGCTGATCTCGATCTACTTCCCGTTCGTGCAGCTGCTGTCCTCGGCCGCCGTCGTCGCCGTGCTGGTCGTCGGCGGCGGACGGATCGACGCGGCGACGCTGTCGACCGGCGCGCTGGTGGCGTACCTGCTGTACATCGACCTGTTCTTCGCCCCCGTGCAGCAGCTCTCCCAGGTCTTCGACGGCTACCAGCAGGCGTCCGTCTCCCTCGGCCGCATCCAGGAACTGCTGCGGGAGCCGACCTCCACCCTGGCACCCGAGAAGCCGTCGGACGTCACGTCCCTGCGCGGGGAGATCGCCTTCGAGGACGTGCACTTCTCCTACGGCGGTGCCGACGGGGCCGAGGCGGCGCTCACCGGCGTCGACCTGCGCATCCCCGCCGGGCAGACCGTCGCGTTCGTCGGCGAGACCGGCGCGGGCAAGTCGACCCTGGTCAAGCTGGTGGCCCGGTTCTACGACCCCACGGGCGGGCGGGTCACCGTCGACGGCCGGGACCTGCGCGACCTCGACCTCACCGCCTACCGGCACCGGCTCGGCGTCGTCCCGCAGGAGGCGTACCTCTTCCCCGGCACCGTGCGGGACGCCATCGCCTACGGGCGCCCGGACGCCACCGACGCCGACGTGGAGGCGGCGGCGCGGGCGGTCGGCGCGCACGAGATGATCGCCACGCTCACCGGCGGCTACCTCCACGAGGTCGCCGAGCGGGGCCGCAACCTCTCCGCCGGGCAGCGCCAGCTGATCGCGCTGGCCCGTGCCGAGCTGGTCGACCCGGACGTGCTGCTCCTCGACGAGGCGACGGCCGCGCTGGACCTGGCCACGGAGGCACAGGTCAGCCAGGCCACCGACCGGATAGCGGGCCGGCGCACGACCCTGGTCGTCGCCCACCGGCTGACCACGGCCGCCCGCGCGGACCGCGTCGTCGTCATGGACGGCGGGCGGGTCGCCGAGGACGGCACGCACGACGAGCTGCTGGCGCTCGACGGACGGTACGCGCGGCTGTGGCGGACCTTCGTCGGCGCGGCGGAGCCCGAGGAACCGGTCGGCGCGGCACACTGACGCTCGCGCAACCATTCGACACCCGGCACGCGTCCGTACATCCGTACGCCAGTGACCGCCGTACGGAGGGGACGACAGTGGGTGGAGCCGGTGCTGGGACACGACGCGGGCCGGCGCTCGTCACGGCCCTGCTCGTGGCGGCCGGGCTGCTCGCCGTGGCGACGCCGCAGGAGGCCCATGCCGCCACGGCGTGCGGGGGCCGCAAGGTGCGCACGCTCCCGTTCGCGACGGGGTCGGTCCTCGTCCACAGGCGCGGCGGCTACGTCTGTGCCGTCACCGTCCCCAAGAGGCCCGGCACCAAGCGGCAGATGTCGGTGAGCGTGCGGGCGCGCGGGGGCCGTGCGGTGGTCGACTCGGGGCGGTACGCCTACCGGGCGGGGCCCGTGACGGTGCACGCCGGCAAGCGCTGCGTATGGGTGACCGGCAAGGTCTCAGGCCGCTCGGTCAGCTCCGGCTGGATCCTCTGCTGAGACGGGCCCGCCTCCCGGGAACCGAGCAGGCCATTTCCCCATCCACCCTGGTGCGCGCGCGACTTGCTCCGATAGCTTCCGGCGGACATCCGTTTCACAGGGAGGGTGCATGCGCAAGGCGCTCAGATGGCTGCTGGCGCTCGTGGTGCTCATAGGCACCGTCAGCACGGCGGGGGCGGCCACCGCCGCCGAGCCGAAGGCCGTCGACATCAAGGACCGGCTGCTGTCCATACCGGGCATGAGCCTGATCGAGGAGAAGCCGTACACCGGCTACCGCTTCTTCGTCCTCAACTACACGCAGCCGGTCGACCACCGGCGTCCGTCCAAGGGCACGTTCCAGCAGCGGATCACCGTCCTGCACAAGGACGTGAACCGCCCGACGGTCTTCTACACCGGCGGCTACAACGTCTCCACGACCCCGAGCCGGCGCGAGCCGACCCAGATCGTCGACGGCAACCAGGTCTCCATGGAGTACCGCTACTTCACCCCGTCCCGGCCGGCCCCGGCCGACTGGTCGAAGCTGGACATCTGGCAGGCCGCCAGCGACCAGCACCGCATCTTCGAGGCGCTGAAGCCGGTCTACTCCAAGAACTGGATCTCCACCGGCGGCTCCAAGGGCGGCATGACCGCCACCTACTACGAGCGCTTCTACCCGCGCGACATGGACGGCGTCGTCGCCTACGTCGCCCCCAACGACGTGGTGAACAAGGAGGACTCGGCCTACGACCGCTTCTTCGCCCGCGTCGGCACCGAGGAGTGCCGCGACAAGCTGAACGGGGTGCAGCGCGAGGCGCTGGTGCGCCGTGCGCCGCTCGAGAAGAAGTACGAGGCGTACGCGGCCGAGAACGGCTACACCTTCGACACCATCGGCAGCCTGGACCGCGCCTACGAGGCAGTCGTCCTCGACTACGTCTGGGGCTTCTGGCAGTACAGCACCCTCGCCGACTGCGCCGACATCCCGGCCGACGCCAAGAACGCCACCGACGAGGCGATCTGGGGCTCCGTCGACTCGATCTCCGGCTTCTCCGCCTACACGGACCAGGGCCTGGAGACCTACACGCCGTACTACTACCAGGCGGGCACCCAGCTGGGCGCCCCGACGATCCACTTCCCGCACATCGAGAAGAAGTACATCCGCTACGGCTACCAGCCGCCGCGCAACTTCGTGCCCCGGTCGATCCCGATGAAGTTCCAGCCGCTGGCCATGTGGGACGTCGACCGCTGGGTGCGGCACAACGCCCGGCAGATGCTGTTCGTCTACGGCGAGAACGACCCGTGGGGAGCCGAGCCCTTCCGCCTCGGCCACGGTGCGCGCGACTCCTACGTGCTCACCGCGCCCGGCATGAACCACGGGGCCAACGTCGCCGGTCTGGTCCCCGACCAGAAGGCGAAGGCCACCGCCCGCATCCTCGACTGGGCGGGCGTCGCCTCCGACAAGGTCCAGGAGAACCCGTCGGCGGCCAAGCCGCTGGCGACGTTCGACGCCAAGCTGGACAAGCGGGACGTCGAGCGCGAGCCGGCGCTGCGCCCGTAGCACGGTGACTGTGCCCGGCCGCTCACAGGGGCCGGGCACAGCCCACCGGGCGGGCACCGCCGAGGCGGACGTACAGACCGGTCGAGGCGGGGCAGTCGGCCCGGTCGGCGACCGCCTCGACCACCTTGAACTGGGGCTCGCGTTCACCGGTGCCGTCGCACGCGGTCTCGCGGACCTTGCCGTCGCCGGTGTCGTGGACGCAGTCGCCGACGATGGTGCGCGGTCCGCCACCACCACCCGGGTCGCCGGGGTGCGGTGGCTGGAGGTTGCGCATGCAGGCGTAGCCCTGGGGCACGGTCCCGTCGCCGTCCTCGTCGGCAGAAGGGCGCTGCTCGCTGATGTGCAGGACGAAGTCGGTGGTGGCGGGGCACGGTGGCCCGTCGCCCGCGGGGCCGTCCTCCCGGGCCACGACCCGCGCCGCCGCCCGCTCGCTGTCGCACGGCACCTCGGTGGAGCTGACCGTGCCGAACGAGCCGCACTCGTCGACCGCCAGGAACACCGCCCCGTACCCCGACGCCGGCACCGCCGCCGACGCCGACCGCGACGCCGTGGCCCCACCGGGCCGCCCGTCCCCGGAAGCCGTGCCGCCGGTGTCCCCACCGGCCGGTCCCGCCGGGCTCTGGCAGCCCGTCAGGAGCAGGGCGCACAGCACCGGCAGCGCCCACCGCACTCCCGCGGCCCGTCTCTCACGCATCGCCGTCCCCCTGGATCCCCGGTCCAGCGTGACCCGCCGCAGCGGGCGCACGCCAGACGCGCGGGGTGCTTCGGGCACGGTCCCCGGGGGCGCCCCCGGCGCGTGACGTAGGCCGCGCTACGCCCTACGACCGGTAGGACAGCCCGTGCCCGAGGGGGTAGAGCACCGTGGCCGGATCGTCCGCCCGGACCACCGGCACCGGCAGCCGCCCGCGCGGCCGGACCCGCCCGGCGATCACCCGGGCCGCCGCCCGCACCTCGACGTCGGTCCAGGAGTAGGCGGCCAGGTGGGCGCGGACGCCGGGGAGATGGGCCACGTCGTAGGGGTTGCGGATCGCGACCGCGACGACGGGTTTCCCGGTCGCCAGCAGCCGCGTGACCAGGGTGCGCTGGCTGCTCGCCGCCGTGACGTTGTACGTCGCGACCACCACCGCGTCCGCGTCCCCGGCGGCCGCGACCGCGGTGTCGATCACGGAGGCGGAGGGGGCGGTGCCGGTGGACAGGGCGGTGGCCGTGAAGCCCAGCTCCGTCAGGGCGCCCGCGAGCACCCCCGTGGGCGGCCCGGTCGTGCCCGACGGCGAGGCGGGATCGGCGCCCACGACGAGCACCCTGCGATGCTCGCGCCGCGACAGCGGCAGCAGCCGGTCCTCGTTGACCAGCAGGGTGGTGGTCCGCTCGGCGATCCGGTCGGCCGCCGCGAGGTGCGCCCGGGTGCCCACCGTCCGGTCGACGTCCCGCCGGCTGGTGTAGGCGTCCCGGAACAGCCCCAGCTTCGCCTTCAGCCGCAGCACCCGCAGGATCGATTCGTCGAGCCGCGCCTCGGTGAGTTCGCCGTCCCGTACGGCCGTCAGGACCGCGTTCCAGGCGAGGTCCAGGTGCGGCGGGTTGAGCAGCTGGTCGACGCCCGCCTTCAGCGCCAGCACCGGCACGCGTTCGTCGCCGTACTTGGTCCGCACGCCCTCCATGCCGAGCGAGTCGGTGACCACGACCCCGTCGTAGCCCAGTTCCTCGCGCAGGATGCCGGTGAGGATGGGGCGGGAGAGGGTGGCCGGGTCGCCGGAGTCGTCGAGCGCCGGGACCACCAGGTGGGCGGTCATGATCGCGTCGATGCCGGCGTCGATCGCCGCGCGGAAGGGCGGCGCGTCCAGCGTCTCCCACTCCTCGCGGGTGTGCGTGATCTCCGGCAGGCCGGTGTGGCTGTCGGTGGCGGTGTCGCCGTGCCCGGGGAAGTGCTTGGCGCACGCGGCGACCCCGGACCGCTGGTACCCCGTCACCTCGGCGGCCACCATCTCCGCCACCGCCTCCGGATCGGCGCCGAAGGACCGCACACCGATCACGGGGTTGGCCGGGTTGACGTTCACGTCGGCGTCCGGGGCGTAGTCCTGGCGGATGCCCATCGCGCGCAGCTCCGCGCCCGCGATCCGGCCGAGCGTGCGGGCGTCGGACCGCGATCCGCCGGCGCCGACGGCCATCGCGCCCGGGAAGAGGGTCGCCGGCTCGCCCACGCGGGCCACTATGCCGTGTTCCTGGTCGGTGGAGATCAGCACCGGGAGGCCGCGCGGCAGCTCCAGGGACGCCTTCTGGATGCCGTTGGAGAGGTCGGCGATCTGGTGCGGGTCGCGGGTGTTGTGCGCCCAGGCGAAGTAGATGACGCCGCCGACCCGGTACTTGGCGACCAGCTCGGCCGCGGTGCGGACGCCGATCTCCTTGAGGTTGGCGTCGATGTCGGCCTGGTCGGGGGCGGTGGCGGAGTGGCCGTAGACCCGCATGACGAAGAGCTGGCCGACCTTCTCCTCCAGCGTCATGCGGGAGATCAGGGCGCGGAGCTTGGCGTCGTCGGGCCGGTGCGGGTCGGCGTGGGCCGTGCCGCCGCCGGCCGCCAGGGCCGCGGTGACGACCGCGGTGGCGGTGAGGACGGTACGTCTGGAGGGGTGTGCGGTGCTTCCCGGGCCGGCCGTGCTGCTGTGGTGCACGTGCGCTCCTTCCGGAGTGATCCGCTGGGGATCGCTGGAGAGCTGCTGAAGGAAACTGCCAAGGAGCCACCAATATCCAGGAAGTTTCTGCCAGTCAAGGGGCCGCACAGGAGCAGCCCTGAGCCGCGCGGGGGCCGGGATCCCGGTTCCGGTGGGTGGGCGGGTGACGGTGTGTGGCACCGAGTGGCGCCAGGTGATGCCATGTGGTGTCAGGTGACGCCAGTTCGCGTCGTGATCAGTGGTCGACGAGATGTGACGCTTAGGTCGGACAGGCTGGAGTTGCCTCATCCGTGCAGGTCAGGGGCGGATGCACCCTCCAGGTGGCCGCGATGGCGCCGCGCGGCTTGCGTATGGGGCCATCGTGGTGCCATGATGACGTCATGGACCTCACGCCGTATGTCGACACCCTCCGCCGCGAACTCGCGGTGGCCGCCGAAGCCGGCGGTGAAGAAGCCCGCGAACTGGCCGAACGGCTCACCGCCCCACTGGAGTCGGCGACCAGGCTGACCATGCTCAACGTGCTCTCCGCGGCCATGGACGAGATCACCCGCGAACTGGCCCCGGGCTCGGTCGACCTGCGGCTGCGGGGGCTGGACCCCGACTTCGTGGTGACCGTGCCGCCCACCGACGGCGGCGGCCTCGGGGACGCGGCGGCCCCCGTCGAACCGCTCAGGCCGCAGGCACCCGCCGAAGGCGACGAGGGCGGCACCGCCCGGGTCAACCTGCGCCTGCCCGCCCACCTCAAGTCCCGAGCCGAGGAGGCCGCCGGCCGCGAGGGCCTCTCGGTCAACGCCTGGCTGGTGCGGGCCGTGTCGGCCGCCGTCGAGGGCGGCGGCCGCCCGCGCACCACGGAACGCACCCAGAACGTCGGACAGAGCTTCACGGGCTGGGTGCGCTGAAGAACCGTCGCGCGCCGCACGCCCGCTCCACCTCACCCACACCACGTCCCACCAGCGGGGGCGACCCAACGACTCATGAGGACGGGACAGCCGTGCCTTCTTTCGACACTCCCGAACCGATCTCGGTCACCGCGCACGTGGAGGCCGGCTCCATCCAGTTCACGGCGGGCGACCGCACCGACACCGTCGTCGAGGTCCGGCCCCGCAACGCGAAGAAGGACATCGACGGCCGCACCGCGGAACAGACCGAGGTCACCTGCGTGGGCGGTGCGCTGACCGTCAGGACCCCCAAGGCCGGCCTGTTCGGCCGCTCCGGCACCGTCGACGTGACCGTCGAACTGCCCGAGGGCTCGCGCGTCGACCTGACCGGCGCCTGGACCCAGGTGCTCGGCGAGGGACGGCTCGGCGAGGTCCGCGTGAAGGTGTCGTCCGGCGACGTCCGCTTCGACGCGACCGGCTCGCTCAACCTGACGGCGTCCCACGGCTCCATCACCGTGGACCGCGTCGAGGGGGCCGCGGAGATCGCCACCAGCTCCGGCAGCCTGCGCGTCGGCGTGCTCGACGGCTCCGCCGTCCTGAAGAACTCGCACGGCACCACGACCGTCGGCACCGCCGTCGGGGAGCTGCGGGTCAACGGCGCCAACGGGGACATCGACGTCGCCCGCGCCGAGGACTCCGTCACCGCCACCACGGCCCACGGCACCCTGCGGGTGGGGCGCGTGACCCGCGGCTCCGTCCAGTTGCAGACCAGCTACGGCGCCATCGAGGTCGGCGTCGCCGAGGGCACGGCCGCCTGGCTCGACGTCAACTCGCGTTCGGGACAGGTCCGCAACACGCTCACCGCGTCCGGGAGCCCGGAGAAGACCGAGGAGGCCGTCGAG
Organism: Streptomyces sp. WAC 04229; assembly: GCF_003947455.1. GTDB lineage: Bacteria > Actinomycetota > Actinomycetes > Streptomycetales > Streptomycetaceae > Streptomyces. The sequence goes on from NZ_QHJH01000135.1 coordinate 14,428, forward strand.
GTCCGGGCCCGCACCCGACACGGCAACATCGACATCCGCCGCGCCCGGGACTGACCACGCCCGGCTACGGGACGGTGTGCGCCGAGGCCGCCGGCCAGTGGGCCCGCAGCGTGCGCACCGTCTCCGCGATCGCCGGACGGCGCGCCGCGCCCGCCCGCCACAGCGCGTACAGCCGCCGTACCGGCATCGGGTCGAGCTCCACCTCCACCACCCCGGACGGCAGCGGGCCGCGCCCCAGCCGGGGGATCAGGGCGATGCCAAGTCCGGCCGCGACCAGCGCGACGAGCGTCGGATTCTCGTCCGCCTGGTGGACGATGTCCGGCTCGTGCCCGGCGCCCCGCAGGGTCCGCATCAGCCAGTCGTGGCAGACCCGGCCGGGCGGCTGGCAGATCCACCGCTCCCCGCCCAGCTCCGCACGCCGGACGCCGGACCGCCCGGCGAAGCGGTGCCCCTCGGGCACGAGCAGATCGCACAGGTCCTCACCGATCGGCGCCTGCTCCACCCCGGACGGGGCCGGCAGCGGGGCGATGTCCCAGTCGTGCGCCACCACCAGGTCCACGGCGCCCTTCGCCACCAGGTCCACGGACAGATGCGGGTCGACCTCGGTGAGCCGGGCGTCGAGCGCCGGATGGCGGGCGGCCAGGTCGGCCAGGACCGAGGGCAGCAGACCGCGCGCCGCCGACGCGAACGCGGCCACCGTCAGCCGCCCCGACGGCACCCCGCGCCGCTCCTCCAGCCGGGTCTCCGCCCGCTCCACCAGGGCCAGCAGCTCGACGGCGGTGGCGGCCAGCTGCCACGCCTCGTCGGTGAGCCGGACCCCGCGCCCCTCCCGCTCCAGGAGCACCGTCCTGGTCTCGCGCTCCAGCTTGGCGATCTGCTGCGACACCGCGGACGGCGTGAACCCGAGCGCGGCGGCGGCCGCGCCCACCGTGCCGTGCACGGACACGGCGTGCAGGGCACGCAGACGCTGAAGATCGAGCACGACGCCTCCCGAAGGCGAAACAATTAGCAGTCCTTCATCCAACCATGCAGCAATCATCGCTGGTGCTACACAGTCCGATGGCGGGATCCTCGACGCATGCGACCCTCCCACCTCCTCCTCGCCGTGCTCGTCGCCGCCGTCTGGGGCGTGAACTTCACGGTCATCGAGGTCGGCCTCGACCACTTCCCGCCGCTGCTCTTCTCCGCCCTGCGCTTCCTGGCGGCCGCCCTGCCCGCCGTCTTCCTGGTGGGCCGGCCCAAGGTCGCCTGGAAGTGGATCGTGGCGGTGGGGCTGGTGCTGGGCGTGGCCAAGTTCGGCCTGGTCTTCGTGGGCATGGACGCGGGCATGCCGGCCGGCCTGTCCTCCCTGGTCCTGCAGATCCAGGCGGTGTTCACCGCGGTGATCGCCGCGGCGGTCCTGGGCGAACGCCCCTCCCGCGTCCAGGCGGCGGGCATGCTCGTCGCGCTGGCCGGCATCGGTGTCGCGGCGGTCGACGAGGGCGCGTCCGGTCCGCTGGGCGCCTTCGTGATGGTCGTCGGGGCGGCCGCCGCGTGGGGGCTGTCCAACGTCCTCACCCGCAAGGCGTCCCCGCCCGACGCCCTGAACTTCATGGTGTGGGTGTGCACCGTCCCGGTACTGCCGCTGCTGGCCCTCTCCCTGCTGACGGAGGGCCCGGAAGCGGACCTCGCGGCAGTGCGCGGCCTGGACTGGCAGGGCGGGAGCACGATCCTCTACGTCGCCTGGGTCTCGACCGTCTTCGGCTTCGGCGCCTGGGGCTGGCTGCTGCGCCGACACCCCGCGTCGACGGTCGCGCCCTTCTCGCTCCTGGTCCCGGTCTTCGGGATGTCCTCGGCGGCCCTCTTCCTCGGCGAGGCCGTGACACCCCTGCGCTGGTGCGCGGCGGCGCTGCTGGTGGGCGGGGTGGCGCTGACGACGCTCACGGGCCGGCGCGCCCGCACCCGGACGCCGCACGTGATCGTGCCTGCCCGCCCGGAAATCATTGGACGGCCCTCCGTGCCGGCGGAAGAATCCGTCCGGTGACGTTCGCACTGAAGGGCCCGCCCCTCGAAGGCACGCTGGTACGACTGGAGCAGCTGGACCACCGGCACGCGGCCGACCTCGCGGCGGCGGCGGAGGAGGACCGCGGCGGCTACGCGTACACGTGGGTGCCGAGAGCCGACGAGGTCGGCGCCTACATCGACGCCCAACTCTCCCGCGCGGCCTCGGGGCGGCTGGCGCCCTACGCGCAGATCTCCCTCGCCACCGGGCGGGCGGTCGGTGCCACCGCCTACTGGGAACCCCGTTCCTGGCTCACCGACGACGCCCTCGACGCGATCGAGGTCGGCTTCACCTGGCTGGCCGGCTCCGCCCAGGGCACCGGCCTGAACGCCGAGGCCAAGCTGCTCCTGTTCCGCCACGCCTTCGAGGTCTGGCAGGTGTCCCGCGTCGACCTCAAGACCGACGCCCGCAACACCCGTTCCCGGGCGGCGATCGAGAAGACCGGCGCCCGTCTCGAGGGCGTCCTGCGCAACTGGTCCCGCTCCTGGGCGCCGGGCGAGGAAGGCCGGCTGCGCGACTCCGCGATCTACTCCATCACGGCGGCGGAGTGGCCCGAGCGCCGAGAGCGGATGGAGCGCCGGGTCAGGTCGGCGGCGGACGCCCTCACGCCGCGTCGGTGAGCAGCCGGGTCAGGTGCTCGCGGCCGGCCGCCAGCAGGTCGGGCAACGGGGCGGCGGACTCGTACCACCGCTTCTCGTACTCCCAGCACAGCCAGCCGTCCCAGCCGTGCCGGGAGAGGACGTCCACCACCTCGGTGAGCGGCAGCACGCCCGCGCCCAGCGGCAGCGGTGTGGTGTCCTCGGCGGAGGCGATGTCCTTGACCTGGACGTAGCCGAGGTGCGGGGCCAGGGCCGCGTACGACTCGAAGGGCTGCTCGCCGCCCAGCCAGGTGTGCATCACGTCCCACAGGGCGCCGACCCGGAGGTGCCCGACCAGGCCCAGGACGCGCATCGCGTCGGCGCCCGTGCGGTGCGAGTCGTGGGTCTCCAGGAGGATGCGGACGCCGAGGTCGGCGGCGTACTCGGCGGCCGTGCCCAGCCGCCGGGCGGCCGTCGCGTCGGCCTCCTCGGCGCTCTGCTCGGTGCCGCCGCCGGGGAAGACGCGGATGTACGGGGCGCCCAGGTCGCGGGCGAGTTCGAGCAGGGCGCGGACCTCGGCGAGGACCGGCTCGTCGTCACCGGGCGCGGCCAACCGGGCGTACCCGGCCACACTGAGCAGTTCCACGCCGGACGCCTTGAACTCGGCCGCCACGGCCGCCCGTTCGTCCGGGGACAGGCCCGGGTTCACCGGTTCCTCCGGATGGGCGCGCAACTCGACACCGTGGTAGCCGTGCGCGGTCGCGAGGCCCAGCACATCGGTCAGGGGCAGCCCGGGGACACCAAGGGTGGAGAACGCCAGCTTCATGACCCCGGAGCGTACCCGGCTCCGCCGCCCGCATTCCTGCCCGCCACTTGGTGTCGCCGACCGGCACCACCAGTCTGTCCGGGGTCTGATGACGAGTCGCCGTCCACTGTCAGCCCGTCCGGCGCTTGAGGACGAGGCCGTCCAGGCCGAAGCGGGGGTGTGGGGGCGGCAGCCCCCACCAAGGCTCCCACCAACGCGCGGCACCAAAGAACCGACGGCACCTACCCCCGCCCCCCCCCTTTCGGGCGGGGTTATGAGACCAACCCCCCCCCCCCGCCCCCCCCGCCGGCCCGGGGGGCCAGGCGCCCCCCGGCCCGAGGGGGGGGGGGGGGGGCGCCCCCCCCCACCAAGGCTCCCACCAACGCGCGGCACCAAAGAACCGACGGCACCTACCCCCG
>NZ_QHJH01000136.1 GCF_003947455.1 Streptomyces sp. WAC 04229
GCGCTGCGGACTTCGACGCCATGCCGGCCACCGAACGCAACGGCGCCCCAGCGCACGGAGCCCACCCGCCCACTGCTGACCTCCGTGCACGACCTGATCATCCGGGCCCACACCAAGCCCAACCCGTACCACCAGGTGCGCCCGCCTCCTCCTCGCGCGCAACCACGTCCCCGTAGGCCGCTGCGTGCGGGCAGCCCTCGCGGAACCAACCGGCTACGAAAGTGATCAATGCAGATACGAAACGAATAGCCCGAAGCTGTTCGAGAATAGGAGTTGTGCGTTGAGGTTCACGGTCCATCCCGCACTGTCCGGTAGAGGCGCCATAGCGCTGCTGGCGGCCGCCGGTGTCACCGCAGGAGTGCTGATCGGCCGGGAGGGGCTGCGCACCGTGGTGGGCTGCGGCGCAGCCGAGGACCGGTACCCGTCCCAGACCGCGGCGGACTGGAAGGCGGCCGCGGACCACGTGGTGGTGGCGCTGCCCGCCTCCGAGCGGGAGAGCAACCGGCAGGACCTGTCCAAGGGACCGGTGCGGTACACGGTCGACCGGACAGTGACGCTGCGCACAGAGAAGGTGCTGTGGTCCGCGGCCACTTCCCGCCATGAGCTGGGAAGCGAGTTCGACATGACCGCCCCGGGCTGGTCGGTGTACCGCAGCGGCAAACGGATCAAGGGCACGGCCCCGGAGGCACCCCGGCTGGAGACCGGCCACACGTATGTTCTTGCCCTGCGCTGGGAGGCGGAGCAGTGGGTCGTCCTCGGAGAGGGCGCCGCCGTGCCCTTCGACGACCATGTGGCGGGGCGGGGGGAGTGGTGCGGACGGGTCCTGAGCGAGGACGACTTCGCCAAGGGCGAGCGGTTCTCGCAGCGCGACGACCACAGCCTGGAGCAGGCCGTGCGCGGACAGGGCGAAGCGGCGATCTCCCGCGAACTCGCGACGGCGGGTGCCAGGCGAACGTAGCGCGGCCCCGCGCCTGGCCGTCGGCCCTGATCGAACCGCGGTCTGTCACCGCGCGTTCGCTCCGACCGGGTCCGCCGGCACCCCTCGGCTGCCCCTCTACGCCTCCGGGTGGGGCCCCAGTGCTGCCAGGCCCACGCGGCGAAGAGGCCGACGCCGGTAATGGACGCCTTGATGACCATGAGAAGACCGAGGAAGCAGAGAGTGAGGACGACCAGGGCGAGGCCTAGGTGTATTGATCACCAGCGTTGTTAACGCTGGCAGGGCTTGATCATGGCGAAGACCTTCGGCGAGCCCAGGAGCCTGGAACCGGAAGCGGCCCACTTCCTGTTCCAGGCCGAGGGGGACGCCTTTCCCCTCCTGGCGCGTTGGCGGCCGCGTCCGCGACACGCCTCAGGCGAGGCCCTGACGCCAGGGTGCGCAGGGGTCGGAAGCGGTCAGGGGCTCGTCGACGCAGGCCCGGAACCAGACGTACCGTTTCTCGCCGAAGTTGTGGTCCCAGGTCTGGCAGTCACCCGCGTCGCTCGGGACGTAGTGCTTGCCGGTCTGCACCGAGCCGTCGATCCGCACGTACTGGTACTGGACGTAGGCGAGTTGCCAGTCGTACGCCGTGTCGCAGGCCTCGAACTTGTCGCCGAGGCGGATGAACCGGGCGTAGCTGCCCTCGATCTCGGACTCGTAGTACGGCGGGATGTAGTCGGGGTCGTCCGGGTCGGCGTACGATGCCGTCGCCGCTCCAGCGGTGACGACGAGGAGCGTGGCCCCGATCGTGGCGATGCGCTTCAGCAGTCTCATCTCTTGGCTCTCCTCACGCGACGGCGGTGGACCAGGGTTCCTGGCAGTAGTCCAGGACCCAGTTCTGTACACAGGCGGTGAAACGGACGGGCCGGCCCTCGCCGAAGTTGTGGTCGAAGTCCGCGCAGGTTCCCCGGCCGCTGCTGACGTAGTGCCGTCCGGTCTGCGTGCTGCCGTCGATGCGGATGTACTCGTACCGGGCGTAGACGTTCCAGGCGTCGTCCAGGGTGTCGCAGACTCTGAACGAGTCGCCGTCGTGCCGGAAGAAGACGAGTGATCCGAACACGGAGGCGTTCTCGTCCGTTCCGGCGTGTGCCGCGGTGGGGGCGACGAGCAGCAGCGCGGCGCTCATCGCCCCTGCCGCGACCACCTTGTGGTGCAGCCTCATGCGATACCTCGCTTCCAGGTCGAGCACAGGTCGGGCACTCCCACGACCGGGTTGTCGACGCACACCTGGAACAGGACGAGACGCCCCTCGCCGAAATCGTGGTCCCAGGTCGTGCAGGTGTCCCAGCCCGTGGCCAGGTAGTGACGCTCCTCCTGCAGGGAGCCGTCCTTCCGCCAGTAGCGGTAGTCCAGGTAGACCTGCATGAGGTCGTAGGCGTCGTCGCACAAGGTGAACTTGTCGCCGTAGCTGGTGAACTTCCCGGAAACGCCGGGTGCCGAGGCGTATCCGTCCTCCCCGGCCTGAGCGGTGCTCATGCCGGCCATGGTCAGGGCCGCGGCCGTCGCGCCGACCAGTGCGGCGTGGATGGCTTTCTTCACGCGTGTCCTCCCTCTTCGCGTTCACGTGCGCTTCGTGCGTTCGCGGCGTCGGGCCGTCGGGGCACTGCCCTCCCCCGTGGGGCAGCGCCCCGAGCCGGACGATTTCGAGGATGGAGGTCTGGCGCCGACACCGAAAGGAACAAAGGCGTTCGAACCTGTTCGGAACGCCGCTCGCTCTGTTCCGAACGTGCTCGAACGTGCTTGAACGGGAGGCATACTGGGCCGATGAGCCAGCAGGGCAGCGACATCTCCGGGTCGTCGGCGGAGCCTCCTGAGCCGACTCGGACCACCGACCCCACGGAATTCCGGGATGCCTTGCGTGCGCTGCGGAGCTGGTCCGGGCTGACCTACCGTCAGCTTGAGGGCAAGGCGATCGCGCACGGTGACTCGCTCCCGGCGAGCACCATCGCGACGACCCTCGGCCGCGCCGCCCTGCCCGGCGAACGATTCGTCGGCGCCTTCACCCGCGCGTGCGGTCTGAGGGAGGACGACGTGCTCCGGTGGCTGGACGCCCGCCGACGCGTCGCCGCCGGTCCCGTGGTACCGGCCGACGGCTCCGCACCGGCGGGCGAGGAGGGCGGCGGCGCCGACCGGTCACCGGCTCGTGAGGAGTCCGCCTCACCCCGCCCGCCACGGGCGCGCCGCGCGCTCGGTCTGCTCGTCGCCGCGGGTGTCGGGGCCGCGGCCGCTCTCGGTGTCGACGGGCTGCTCGACGACACGGCGACCGTGCCGCGGGCGCCGGCGCCGCACAGCAAACCGATGGCAGAGCTGCGCATGCCTGCCGTGGGCAGTTGGGCGCGCATCCACCCCGCCCGCATACCGAACTGGTGCCTCACCGAGGGGACGGACCGCACCGGCCGCTTCGAGACGGCGGTGGCGGCCCAACGGCCCTGCTCCGAAGCGGTGTTGCCGCGCGTCTACCTCGAACCGCTGAGCAATGGCACCGTGCAGATCCAGTGGCACCACCCGGACCACGGCATCGGCTGCCTCACCGTCCTGCTCGAAGGGCCGGGCAAGGGGCTGCTCGAACCCCGCGACGACTGCGCCGACGAAGACCCGGCACAGCAGTTCCGGATGGAGTCCGTCGGACCCGCCGGCTCCGCACACTTCCGCATCCGGCCCGTCTCCACCGACCAGTGCCTGAGCCTGCGCGACCCGGACGACGAGACAGGCGCGGAGATCGTGCAGGGACGCTGTTTCGGCTCCGGCTCCGGCTCCGGCGACCAGGACTTCCTGATCGAACTGATCGCGCCTGCCTGATGCGGAGCGGCGTACGGCCGCGGATCGGGCGCCGCCGCCGGACCTGACCAGGGGGTGGGCGGCGGCACCTCTGGCAACTCGCTTGCTGGGCCGCCTCGTAGAGGCGACGGGTGATCGCGGAGGTGAACTGCGGAGGTGACGGACGCAGGCCGGGTCCTCGGAATCGTCACACACCCCGCCCGAGGGGTCGAGACGGACACCCTGGGTGTTGTCACCGACCACCGTGCCGAGACCGGTCGCAGGGTTGAAGGCGGTCATACGTAGGCCGCCGCTGGAGCCGCCCATCACACAGGCGTTGCCCCACTGGCCCTCGTTTATGCAGCCAGAGCTGCTGGTGGGGTCATGATGGTCTCGTACTCGACGGGGGTCAATCGTCCCAGGCGCCGTTGCCGTCGGCGCCGGTGGTCTTTCGTCATCCCGGCAGACATCGAATGCGACGTGGCGGACAGCTCTCGGCGGGAGATTGACATCACCGGCGCGTCAATCATCATGATCTTGGTGTTGGCCCCGGGGCGCCCCGCGGTGCAAGGCTCAAACCGCGCCTCCCGGCGACCTGACATCCAATGAGAGGCAGTCTGCCCATGGGTACCTTCAAGACGAAGAACGGACCGGTCCAAGGTTTTCGGGTCTCTACCGAAGTCGTCGCCGTGCTTGGTATCCCCTACGCCGCCCCGCCGTTCGGCGCCGCCCGGTTCCGGGGACCTCTCCCGGCACAGGCTTGGACCGGGGTGCGGGACTGCACGGTCTTCGGGCCGGTCGCCCCGCAATCGGCAGAGCTGCCCGGCGCACCCGTGTGGTCACCCGCCGACGAGGACATCCTCACTCTCAACGTATGGACCACGGCCCCCAAGGTCGGCCGCCTGCCGGTCCTGGTTTGGATCCACGGCGGTGCCTACACCTTCGGATCCTCAGCCCAACCCGACTTCGACGGCACCGCGCTGGCCCGCGCCGGCCTGGTCGTGGTCACCCTCAACTACCGGCTCGGCTTCGAAGGATTCGGCCACATCCCCGGCGCCGAAGCAACCGACTACCCGGACAACCGGGGCCTGCTCGACCAGGTCGCTGCCCTGTGCTGGGTTCGTGAGAACATCACCGCCTTCGGTGGCGATCCCGGCAACGTCACCCTCGCCGGCCAGTCCTCAGGGGCCGCTTCGGTTGCCTGCCTGATGGTGATGGACCGCGCCCGTGGCCTGTTCCACCGTGCCATCGCCCACAGCGCCGCCAGCCCTTGCTACACGCTCGACATAGCTGCGGCGACTACCCGCGAGATTGCCTCGGCAGCCGGTTGCTCCGCCACACCCGAGGGCCTGATATCTGCGGCTCCGCAGGCCCTGGTCCTCGCCACCGACAAGGTGGTCGACGCCTACCGGCGTGACCCCGCCTCCGGATCCCGCCACTACGACCCGGGCCTCTACGCCCCCGTCCTCGACGGCAACGTCCTGCCCACCGACCCCCTCACGGGAATGGCCGCCGGTGCAACCCGGGGAGTGGACCTGCTGGTCTGCCACACCACGGAGGAGTACTGGCTGCTCGACGCCGTCGGCAGCAGCGCGAAGATCACCACCGAAGAGCAACTTGCCTTGTTCGCCCAAGATTTCAACCTCCCAGCCGGCCTGGTGGCCGGCTACCGCGCGGCGATGCCCCACTCCCCAGTGCTCGACATCTACCTCGCCGTCTTCGGGGACCTACTCTTCGGCGAGTACAGCAACCGACTCACCGAGCAACACGCCCAAGCCGGCGGCCGGGCGTTCCTCTCGCGTTTCGACCGTCGGCGCACCCGCCCGAACGGGACCGTGCGGGCCTGGCACAATGCGGACATCCCCTTCGCCTTCGGCAACCTCGACAGCGAATACGTGGCCTTCCTCATCGGCGGCGCACCCACACACGCAGACCACGAACTGGCACGCCACATGATGCGCGCGTGGACCGATTTCGCCACCACCGGCAACCCGGGCTGGCCGCCCATCACCAACTCCACCGCACAGGCCAGAATCTGGAGCACCGACGACGTCCCTACCGACAGCCAGTCCGCCGCTGTCCGTGCCCTTTGGGGCAAGGCCAAGTTTCCAGTCCTGTGTCCGTGAACCGGGCAAACCCGCAGCAGGTACAGACCCACCTCCGCGTTCTACTGCCATCTGATCCGCGCTCGACATGACAGCCGCCGGATCCGCAAGGTGGGTCTCCACAACCTCGGCGAACGGCGTGAAGGTGCACCCTTCGTCCCGCCAGTCACTCACACTCGCGCCGCAGCCTCCTACCGCAGCGGGCAGCACGCGAGTGGCTCACCTGGACGCGGCCGCTTCATCGACAACCAGTCCTGGGGCCACCACCGCCACAGCGGCCGCCGCTGACCCCTGCACCAACCGCTGACCGCAACCACCAGCCAGGAGCGTGCCACCCCTCGCAGGGTGGCGCGCTCTTGCCGGTCCTGCGAGGACACTCCGCCCCAGCCGCAACCGGACAGCCCGGGCAAGCCCGCCCGCAGACGGCAAGGCCCGCTCAACTCGCACCCGCCTGCGCTTCGACGCCGACCAGGGCAGACAGGAAACTGGGGCGCGCGTGGAAGGCCTGTCCCATGTGGACGCTGCCGGAACCGATGCTCACCGCTGCCGTGACCAGCCCTCAGCTGCCGCCAGGGTCGGCGGCAGAGCTAGAGTGGGATGGTTCTCCAAACACTCCAAGCCGTCTCACCGGACTCATACTTCGCGTTCCCCGATGCACCTCCTCTCCCTCCATAAGGTGCATCCTGCGGAAGTGGTAGAGGCAGCCGGGATGGCATGTGCGCTCTGAACAAGGACAGGTGCCTGGGTCACAGGCTCCGTGTCGCTGTTCGGTGAGTAGCGGGCGCGTGGTCGGGGATGCGCAAGGTGACCTGTCACCGCAACGCTGCCTGGCCTGCTGACTCCTCCCTCGGCAGTAGTCGCACCTGGCTACATGTCCAGATAGTCCGAGTGGATCCAGACGTCCGACGGCCCGCCCCACAACGTGCCCCACGGGTAGTTGGTGCCGGGCCCGCTGCGGAAGTCGACGTTGTTTGCCGTCACGAAGCAGGTCTGCTGTTCGAAGCAGGCGTTCCGTACCTGTGCCGGGCCCTCACCGGTGCCCGTGGAGGTAGCTACGGCGGCGGAGGACATCCCCGTCACCGCGAGGAGGATGCCCACGGTGACTCCCAAAGCGCTCGTCCGGCACGACAGCTGACGCATTGCAGCGACCCCGTTTCCTGTGATGATGACGGCTCCGCACAGGCCATCATGAGCCTGGACCCCACCGGCAAGAGCCGGGCCCGCCGGACCATGCGCTGGAGGCGGGCTCGGGGCGGACGTGGACGGTGGCGACACTCACGTCCTGCTGCCGCAGGTGGTGGCCCTGTGTGCCGTGGATACGGTGACGGTGTTCGCGCCGACGATGACGATGACGGCAAGCCAGGCGAGGGCATCGAGTCGCTCCCCGAGGAAGGTGAGACCGGCAAGGGCCGCGAAGACCGGGTTCACGCTCATGAACACGCCGAAGAAGTGTGCCGGGACGCGGCGCAGCGCCAGCAGGTCGGCCAGGAACGGCACAGCGGAGGAGAGCAGCCCGGCGGCCAGCGCGCAGCCGAGTGCCGTGGCAGTGGGCGGGTGGTGCCACAGCACCCACACACCGACGGGCAGGTAGAGGGCGCCGGAGACGGCGGCCGCGGCGGCCGAACCCTCCAGGCCGGGCAGCCGGGCGCCGACGGTTCGGTTGAGCAGGATGTAGCCGGCCCAGCACGCCGCGGCCAGCAGAGCCAGGCCGATGCCCGGATAGTCGGTGGAGGGCGTGGGACGCGTGAGGACCACCACCGCTGCGGCAGCCGCCACCGCGGCGACCAGGTCGAGGCGGCGCCGGGAGCCGGCCAGGGCAACGGTCAGCGGGCCGAGGAACTCCAGCGTGACGGCCAGCCCGAGCCCGATCCGCTCGATCGCCGCGTACAGGGACAGGTTCATCACCGCGAACACCAGTGCCAGGCACAGCACGGGACGCCACTGCGCCGCGGTGAAGTGCCGCAGCCGCGGTCGGCCGACCGCCCCGAGTATCACGGCCGCCACCCACTGGCGCACCGCCACCACCCCGACCGGCCCGAGCACCGGGAACGCCAGCGCCGCGATCGAGGCCCCCGTCTGGTTGGACAGGCCACTGCCCAGCATCAGCGCCACCCCGGCTCCACGCCGCGTTCCGTGCGGTGAGGCGGCGCCGTCCGCTGCGCTGCCGCGCGGAGATGCGATGGGGGAGGAATCGAGCTTCATGTCCTCGACGATGAGCGCTCCGTGGGCATGCGCAAAATGCATCCTCGCACTCAGCTATACGCTGGACGCATGGACGAGATGTGGAAGGGGGCGGCGCTGGAGCTGAGGCACCTGCGGTGCCTGGTGGCCATCGTCGACACCGGCAGCTTCACGGACGCCGGCATCGAGCTGGGCATCTCCCAGGCCGCCGTCTCCCGGAACCTGCTCGCCCTGGAAAGGATCCTCGGGGTGCGCCTGCTGCACCGCACCAGCCGCACGATCACGCCCACCACCGCCGGCGTCCGGGCGCTGGCCCGTGCACGCCCGCTGCTTGCCGGTGCCGAGGAGCTCTTCATCGAGGCCTCCTCGGGTCACCACCGCCTGCACATCGGTCATGCCTGGTCCGCCTTCGGCCGCCACACCACCGAATTCCAGCGTCGCTGGCACCAAAGCCACCCCGAGACCGAACTCCGGCTCATCCGCCACAACTCTTCCACCGGCGGGCTTGCCGAGGGCCTCTGCGACCTCGCGGTCATCCGAGCCCCTCTCGACCTCAAGCCCTGGTCGCACGCCGTCGTCGGCCACGAAAACCGCTACGTGGCTCTCGCCTCCGACGACCCCTGGGCCCGCCGCCGCAGTATCCACATGGGAGAGATCCCCGACCGTGCCCTCGCCATCGACCGCAGAACCGGCACCACCACCCTGGACCTGTGGCCCGAGGACGAACGGCCTGCCGTCGAGTACACCCACGACATCGACGACTGGCTCGCCGCCATCGCCACCGGCCGCTGCATCGGCATCACCCCTCAGGCCACCGCGGTCCAGTACCGGCGCGACGGCATCACCTACCGCCCATTGCGCGGCACCGAACCCGTCCCCGTCCACTTCATCTGGCGCAGGCACGACCCCCACCCCGCCACTCACGCCGCTGTCGCTCTCGCCATCGACCTCTACCACGACAACCGTCCAACCTCGGGAAGCTTGGACACATGACTGACTCGTATCCCGGCCAGATCCAAGACGGGCCGCTGCTGTCGACAGCGACATCGTCAGGAGCGGGTGGCGGGGAAGTGGACGAGTCCGGCGGAGCGCTAGGGCGGGCGATCCTGCCGAGGAGGGCGATGTTGGCGCCGCACGTGGTGTCGTGCTCGCGCAGCACGTTCCGGCGGATCACGTCCTGGCCCACGATCGCGACACCACGGCCGTAGTGATCACGCAGGCCCTGTGCCACGCTCGACTTGCCCGATGCCGAGTTCCCGCGGATCACTACGAGGCGGGTGTCCGGACGTCCGGCCGCCGAGGCGGCGGGCACGCGACCGGGTGCGCTGGTCGGTGTGTCGGTCATGCGGGCCAGCCCGTCTCGCTGTACAGAGCGCCGTTCTTGATGCCTTCGATGGCGATCCGGGTGTAGGGGACGAGGTCGTCGGGAAGGGCGGCGGGGTCCCAGAACTTCCACTGGGTGCACTTGTCCGGCTCGCGCAGCTCCGGCTCGCCGCTCCAGCTGCGGGCGCGGAAGAACAGGCCCATGCGGGGCCGGTCCCCGGCACGGTCGATGTGGTGGACGACGTGGACGAGTTCGACGTCCTGGCGCTCGATGCGCAGGCCGGCTTCCTCCCGTGCCTCCCTGATCAGGCAGGCGATGGCGTTCTCCTGTTCGCAGTGGCCGGCCAGGGCGTGCCAGGTGGACGGCGCGAAGACGCTGCTGGGGTGGCGCAGCCCGAGCAGCACCGTCCCGTCGGGCCGCTCCAGGTAGAGGTGGACGCCGATGACGTTGAGGACCGTGCCCCGCGGCGAAGCCCGGCGTTCCTCCTCGCCTGCGTGCCCGCTCTGCGCTGCCGGGAGGCCGGCGGCGTGGCGGCGTACGAGGTCGCTGGTGGTGTCCGCGATGCGCAGGCGGTGGAGGTCGTCAGGGGGAAACCAGGCGAGCATCACTCCCTCGGTCAGGCGGAGGTCGCGGGCGTCACCGTTCCAGCGGCCGGCGTAGATGGAGATGGGCACGGTCGCGCCTGCGTCATCGGTGGCGTACTCGGTGGCGAACGGGGTCAGGTCGGCGAGGTCGAGGCCGGCTTCCTCGGCGAGTTCGCGCCGGACGGTGTGTTCCAGGGTGGCGTCCTGGGGCTCCCGGCCGCCGCCCAGCAGTGACCACATGCCCGGCTCCCAGATCTGGCCGGGGAAGTAGTCGCGCAGGTGGAGCAGGTACTCGCCTCGGTCGTTGTAGATCAGGGCCGAGGCATTGGCCGTCTCCGGTTCGCGGGCGGTGCTGACGGACAGGACCGGCCAGTCCACGGTGATGCGGGTGTGCTTCTTGGCGAACGCGTGCGGGGCGTGGTCCGGGCCCGCCGGAGCATGGTCGGCTGCCGGGCGGGCGGTGATGAGGGGGCAGCGGGCGCCGCGATGGTTGCGCTGCCAGATCTCGACCTGTTCAGCCATCTCCCGTGCGACGAGGTGACCGTGGTCGCCGTACCCGTGGACGACGAACTCGTACCGGCCCTTGCCGTCGTCTCCGTCGGTGATGCGCTCATGGGCCAGCCGGGCGAGGGAGGTTCCGCGGACGATCGCGGCGGCGGGCCAGTGCGGGGGCGGAGGACTGAGGACCTGGTGGTGGCCGTCGGGGTCGACTTCCAGGCGGCAGAAGCCGGGCAGAGCGCCCGCGAGGTAGAGCATGAGGAGGTCGAAGGGCTCTTTGCCCCCGACCGTGACGCCGGTGCGGATGACGGTCGGCTCGCTGGTGAGGGCGGGGGCGAGTTGGTTCACGGACAGCGGAGTGCCGTCTTCCCAGGAGAGGTGTACTCCGGTACCGCGGACGGTGCGGCGGTCGGGGTTCCAGGCGCCGTCGCCCTGCATGGCGACGAAGCCGCAGACGACGAGCGGCTCGTCGCTGTGCAGCGCCCCCTTCTTCTTGGTGAAGCCGATGGCCCAGTGGTAGCCGTGCAGGCGCAGCGGCGCGACGAGACGGCCCCCGTCGGCCAGGGCGTCGATCCAGGGCAGGTCCCAGGTGTCGACGGTAACGACGATGGCGTCGAATCCGCCCTCCGGCACCACCTCGCGGGGCAGGCGCTCGGCGTCCGCGGTGACCACGCTGACCTGGCTGTATCCGGCCTCGGGCAGGAAGCGGACGGCTCTGTCGGTGACGACCGGGTCAATGTCGAGGGTGGTGACGTGGCCGGTCGGACCGGTGAGTTCGGCGATCAGGGCGGCGTTGTAGCCGCCGGAGCCGATCTCCAGGACGCGGTGGCCGGGCCGGATGCGGGCGGCTTCGAGCATCTCGGCCTGCACCCAGGGTGCGGAGACGGAGCTGGTGATGGTGCCGTCGTCGCGGTGGCGGGTGGGGACGATGTCGTTGGCGTACGAGACGGAGAGGGGAACCTCGGGGGCGAAGACGTGCCGGGGCACGGTGCGGAAGGCGTGCTCGACGGCGGCGGAGCGGATGTGGTCGTGGGCGTGCAGTTGCTGGACGAGCTGGTGGCGAAGCCGGCTCGCGTCGCTGACTTCGGTGGCCGATGAAGTCGTCACGGCATTCCTTCCGGTGTTCGTCGGACGGTGGGGGCGTGGGGGCGTGGGGATTCGGCAGCGGGTCGGTCCGGTTCACTCGCCTGGCAGAGCGGTGGCCTGGCCTGGGCAGGGTGATGCGGGAGTACCGCTGCTCATCCGGCGCTGCAGCTCCCACAGACTGCGGAACAGCCCCGGCTGCTGGGTGAGCTGTGCGTAGGTGCCTTCCTGGACGATCCGCCCCTGATCCAGGACCACGATCCGGTCGGCGACGGCCACGTTGGTGAGCCGGTGCGTGATGAGCAGGATCGCGCGGTGCTTGGCCAGTTCGCGCAGGCCGGCAAAGATCCGGTGCTCGGCGCGGGCATCGAGGGCGGCCGTGGGTTCATCCATCACGAGCAGCGACGCCTGCCGGTGGAACGCGCGGGTGAGGACGAGACGCTGCCACTGGCCGCCGGACAGCTGCTGTCCTCCGAACCACTCGCTGGTCAGCAGGGTGTTGAGGCCTGAGCGGAGACCGGGAAGCATCTCCGCGGCGCCGGACGCCTCGCAGGCGGCGAGCAGGGCCGCGTCGCTGCGGTCGCCCTGCCCGAAGGTGATGTTGTCGCGCATCGTCAGCGGCAGATACGTGAACTTCTGCGGCACCAGCGCGACGTGCTCCCACGACCGCCACGGTTCCAGGTCCGCGGTGGAGGCGTGGTCCCAGGTCACGTCGCCCTCGGTGGGCAGCAGCAGCCCGCACAGCAGGCGCGAGAGGGTCGTCTTGCCGGAGCCGTTCTCCCCGACCAGAGCCACGATCTCCCCGCGCCGCATGTGCAGCGAGACGTTGCTCAGGCTGTCCCTGGGCGCGCCGTCATAGCGGTAGGTGACGTCGCGGACTTCGAAGCGCTCCGGGGCCGTGGGGACGGGCGCGGTGCCACGGGAGTCGGTCATGGCCTGGCCGTGGGCGTTGTCGAGGAAGTTCTGCCAGTCCTGGACGTACCAGCCGGTGCGCACCAGGCGCGCGCCGCCGTTGATGATGCCGCGCACCGAGCCGGTGGCGGTCTGGAGGGCGAAGACGGCGCCGCCGCCCGCCGCCAGGCTCATCCGCCCGGAGGCCAGGAGCCACAGCAGCGCCGCCCACACCGCGGTCGAGGCGAGTCCGCCGGCCAGGGATCCGGCCAGTCCCATCCGGGCACCGGTGTTCGCGGCCTTGCGTTCGGCGGCGTTGACCGAGTCGGCCAGCCGCCGGTATCGGCCGATCAGGAAGGGGCCGGCCAGGCAGGCGCGCATCTCCTCGCTGGATTCCTGGTAGGCCATGTGCCAGCGCAGTTTGCCCAGCATCCTGCGCCGGCCGGAGGTCTCCAGGCCGGCGAGGTAGATCACGCGGGCGGAGCGGACGTAGGCGGCGGCCTGCGGCAGGCAGGCGAGGAAGAGGAGGGGAAGGAGCAGGGGGTGCAGGACGGTCAGGACGGTGGCCCCGGCCGCGAGCGTTGCGGTCGCCGCGAGGACGTCCTGCGCTTCTTCGACGAGGTCGGGGGTGACCTGGGCGCCGCGGTCGGCGATGTCGTAGGCGTCGTTGTAGCCGGGTTTGTTGTTGGCGGCCAGTTCCGCGCCGAGCGCGGCCTCGATCATCGTCAGCTCTGCCGCCCGCCCGAGGACCGGGCGCAGCCGGCCGGTCAGCCAGACCACGGTGATGCCCAGCAGAGCGCGCAGACCGGCGGCGGCGGCGATCACGGCCAGCTGCGGAGCGGCGTCCCACAGCCGCTCGGTGATGTTTCCCGAGGAGATCAGGGCGGTGATCGTGCCCGTGACGGCCAGGAGGCCGAGGGCCGCGAGGACGCCGGTCGCGATCTGGCACACCAGCAGTCCGATGGTCGCGCCGCGGTCGACGCGCCAGGCCATCCGAACCGAGCGCCGCACGAGGGAGGGCAAGCGCCGCGCCATGGTGCGGGAGGTCAGCAGGGAGCCGGCCTGGAGCCGCGACGCGTCGCGGTAGAGATACTCCTCCTCTCGAACACCGGCTTCCTGCGCTTCGTCGTCCGGCGCGGCCTCCTTGTCCGGTTGTGGCGGCTGGTCCTGTGTAATGGCCGAGGTCATCGTTCCCCCTAGGACGGTCGCTGCGGCTGAGTCGTGAGGTCCAACGATGCGACCGCGATATCGAACACACGTCATTCGGTCGTGCTGGGGAGCCCGTTGTTTCCTGCGTCAGCCGCTCCGCGGGCGCGAGATCCCTGGTCTGGCTTGGAGCGGCCGCGGGCAGCACATGGCTGAAACGCCGACACCGCCAAACCGGGGATCGGCCTTCGCCACGTCGTCCGGGACGGTGGCGGCGACGGGTGGTGCCGTGCCTCGCGTGCGGCGTACGCGTCGAGCCGGGCAGCTCCGGCGAGCGCCGAGGCGAGCGAACCGGTGTGGCTCCTGCTGTCGTCGAGCGGTCGGTGACGGAGCCGGTCGCGCACGCACGGCGGCGTCCGCGCACTGCTGAGGGCGTGGCCGGGACGCGCGGGGACGAGTTCGATCTTGCCGGTGAGCGCTGACGTCGGCCGGGGACGAGCGTGGCGGGGCAGGCCGGACGGTGAAACGGCTTCCCTCCGAGGTGGAGTCCCGGTGGCCGAGCCACGAGGCGGCGGACCTCCGGTGGGCGGCCGCGGGCGCCGCGGAGGGCGTCACACCCGGGGGGTGAGATCCAGTTCCGCCAGCGCGGCCGCCGCTTCGGCGGCGTGGTCCGCCGAGGGGCTTTTGGCGAGCGCACGGTTCAGGTGGCGCCGTGCGGCGTCCCGGTCGCCGCGCAGGCGGGCGGTGAGGCCCAGGCCGATCTCCGCGCGGGCCTCGCCCCGGCCGTAGGCACGCTCGGCGGCCAAGGCGAGCGCGCGCTCGTACAGTTCAGCCGCCTGCGGGGCGTCGCCGTCGGCCAGCGCGGTCCTGCCGAGCCACGTCAGGATCTCCACCGCCTCGGCCCACAGCCCGAGTTCCTCGGCCACCGGCAGCGCCGCGCGGTACAGCCGTTCGGCCCGTGCCCGGTCCCCGTCGCGTTCGGCCGCGAGCGCGAGCGCCCGGGTGGCCCGCAGCTGTCCCCAGCGATCACCCGACTCCTGGAACAACACCGCCCCCAGTTCCGCCCGTTCGCGGCCCTCGGCAGGGGTGTGCAGCGCCAGTTCGACCAGCGCCGCGGCCTCGGCCCAACGATCTCCGGAGCCCCGTGCACCAGCAGATCCGCCAGGAGGGCGCGCACTTTGGCTTCGGGGACCTTGACCGGCCGACCCCCGGCGTCCCAGACGGCCAGCGGGCCGAGCACCCCGTAACGCATGCCCCGCAGTGTATCCGCGCGTCACCGTCAGGAAATCGTGCGTGACGGTCGGCAGTGTGGCGGCGAAGGTTCCCGGACTGGACGCCAAGGGGAGTTCCATGAGTTCGACGACCGTACGCAGAGCCGGTGCCCGGGAGTGGGGAGGCCTGGCCGTTCTCTCGATGCCCACCGTGCTGCTGGGTCTCGACGTCACCGTGCTGTACCTCGCACTTCCCTCGCTGGCGGAGGACTTGCGCCCGAGCGGCACCGAAGAGCTGTGGATCATGGACGCCTACGGCTTCCTGATCGCCGGCTTCCTGATCACCATGGGCACCCTGGGCGACCGCATCGGCAGGCGCAGGCTGCTGATGATCGGGGCCGCAGCCTTCGGCATCGTCTCCGTGGCGGCGGCCTGGTCCACCAGTGCCGAGATGCTCGTCGCCGCCCGGGCCGCCCTCGGCATCGCCGGGGCCACCCTCATGCCGTCGACCCTGGCGTTGATCAGCAACATGTTCCACGACGAACGCCAGCGCTCGCTGGCCATCGGCGTGTGGGCGACGAGCTTCGCGCTCGGCATGGCGCTCGGTCCGGTGGTCGGCGGCGCGCTGCTGAACCACTTCTGGTGGGGCTCGGCGTTCCTCCTCGCCGTCCCCGTCGCCGTCGTGCTGCTGGTGGCCGCCCCTCTGCTGATCACCGAGTACCGGGCGCCGCACAGCGGCCGGCTGGACCTGTCCAGCGTCGTCCTGTCACTGGGGGCGATCCTGCCGGTGATCTACGCGGTGAAGCGGTTCGCCAAGCACGGACCGGACGTCGCGACGATCGGCGCCACGGTGATCGGCGTGGCTTTAGCGGTGGTGTTCGTCAGGCGTCAGGGCAGGCTCGCGAGCCCTCTGCTGGACGTGCGCCTTTTCACCGACCGCACCTTCAGCGCCGCGCTGAGCGTACTGCTGATCGGTCTCGTCGGCGTCGGCGGCTCCATGCTGCTGATCACGCAGCAGCTGCAGTTCGTCGAGGAGCTTTCCCCGGTCGAGGCCGGGCTGTGGATGGGGCCGCCGGCGCTGATGATGTTCTTGGCCGCGATCGGGGCGCCGCTCGTCGCCCGCCGGGTTCCCCCGGGCATCGTGGTGGCTGTCACGCTGACGCTGTCCACGGTCGGCTACGTGCTGCTGAGCCGGGTCGACGCCTCGGGCGGGGTCGTCCCGATGGTGATCGGTTTCGGTCTCGTCTACCTGGGGCTGGGGGCGGTCGCCTCCCTGGGCACGGACCTGGTGGTCGGAGCCGCACCACCGGAGAAGGCGGGATCGGCCTCCGCGATGTCGGAGACGGTGCAGGAACTGGGTCTCGCGCTGGGCGTGGCCGTCCTGGGCAGCCTGGCCACCGCGGTCTACCGCCAGCGCGTCGACGGCGAGATCCCCGCCGGTACGCCGTCCGGCGTCGCCGAAACAGCCGGTGACAGTCTCGCGGGCGCCGCCTCGTCGGCACAGCGGATGCCGGAGGGCTGGTTCGAGACGGCGAAGGAGGCGGCCACCTCTGGTCTGAACACCGCCATGCTCGTCGCCGCGGTCTGCACCCTGGTGCTCGCCTTCCTTTCCGCCGTCGTCCTGCGCCATGTCGGCGTCGTCGGCGGCGAGGGGCCGCAGGACGACCCCGGGGCCGAGGAGGCGGACCCGGCCGAGTCGCGGGTCTGACCGGGCCGGAGCATCGGGCAGGGCGCGCAGGCGTGTTCGTGCACGAAGACAGAGCTGAGGGACGCATTCCACTACCGACAGTGACCGATTCTGATCGAGTCGGACCGGTCCTCGACCCTTCCGGAACGGGTGCTTCACCGGCTTATCGGGCTGTCGTACGAGGCCTCATACCAGAGCGGGACGTTGCCCGGGGGACTTTGGCAACTGCCCACCGCACATGAGGGGCAGGCGACTACTGTCAGTGTCCGTCGGGCGACGTAGAGCCGGATCCCCCGGTCCGGTCGGTCGACGCAGCGACGACGCCTGCCCGCGTGGCACTTCCGTCACCACGCGCGAGCACCCAGACCGACGGACCAGTACGAGGACCCCGATGTCTCACCTCCGCGCCCCGGCCGCGCGAGCAGACCGCCGCGAGGGCGGGCGGCACGGCCGGCCGGCCCCCCGCACCGCCCCCGCGCTGCCCGAGACCCACATACGGCCCCAACTCCTGCGTCTCGCCGTGCTGCCGCCGGTCGCGGTCGCCCTCAGCGGCTGCGCGGTCGTCCTGTTCACCGTCCGCTCCACCGGCATCCGGCCCGGCCCCGTCCTGTGGGCCGTGCTCGCCGGCGCCGTCTCGGTGACCGCCGCGGCCGTCGCCATCGCCGCCGTCGCCGCCGACCGCGCCGCCCGTTCCGTGCATGAACGCGTCGGCGCGCTGCGCCGCGGCACCGCACGCCAGGAGGGCGACCTGCGTGCCGTGGTCGAGGCGCTGCGCCGCGGCGAGCCGCCGCCCCGGCGCAAACCGCGCGGCGGGCCGCCCGCCGACGCCGACGACTTCGAACTGCTCGCCGCCGACCTCTCCCGCGCCCACGACGGCGCCGTCACCGCCGTCGTCCGGGCCGCCCAGCTTTCCAGCCAGGCGGGCAGCGAACAGAAGCTGGAGGTCTTCGTCAACCTCGCCCGGCGACTCCAGTCACTGGTGCACCGCGAGATCTCCATCCTGGACGAGCTGGAGAACGAGATCGAGGATCCCGACCTCCTCAAGGGCCTCTTCCACGTCGACCACCTCGCCACCCGCATCCGCCGCCACGCGGAGAACCTCGCCGTGCTCGGCGGCGCCGTCTCCCGCCGGCAGTGGAGCAACCCGGTGGACATGACCGAGGTGCTCCGCTCGGCCATCGCCGAGGTCGAGCAGTACTCCCGGGTCCGCCTGGTGCCGCCGATCGACGGCACCCTGCGCGGCCACGCCGTCGCCGACGTCATCCACCTGCTGGCCGAACTCGTCGAGAACGCCACCCTGTTCTCCGCCCCGCAGACCCAGGTGCTGATGCGGGCCAGCCTCGTCACCTCGGGCCTCGCCGTCGAGGTCGAGGACCGAGGACTCGGGATGCCCACCGCCGAGCAGGCCCGGATGAACGCCCTGCTCGCCGACCCCGACCAGGTCAACGTCGCCCACCTGCTGGCGGACGGCCGCATCGGCCTGTTCGTCGTCTCCCAGCTCGCCAAGCGGCACGGCATCACCGTCCGGCTGCAGACCAACATCTACGGCGGTGTGCAGGCCGTACTGGTCGTCCCGCAGGCCCTGTTGGGCACGGAACCCGGCCGGCTCCCCGGCGGCACGGCCCGGCCGGCGGAGGCGGCCGCCGCCGAACCCGTCCCCGTACCGCCGCCCCGGCGGCAGCCACCGCTCACGTCACCGACGGTTCCGGCGGCCACCGCCACCCCCGCC
>NZ_QHJH01000137.1 GCF_003947455.1 Streptomyces sp. WAC 04229
ATCCCGCACCACGCCGCGGCCCGCCCAGCCGGCGGACCCCCCGGTGCTCTCCGCCGACCTGCGGCGTCGATACTTGCCTACGTCCGTGTCCCTGCTGCCCGATGGACCCATGCCACCCTCTCCCAGCGCCCGCCCCACGACTCCGCCCACGCTGTGGGCCGCCCGCGGCCGCCACGTCGGCTCCGCGGCCGAGGACACCGTCCGGCACACGCTGGAGCGGCTGAAGAAGGACCTCGTCCTCGACGACTTCCTGGAGCCCCCCGACGAGACGCCGGCCGACGGGCTCCCCGGCCGCCGCGTCTTCGAGGCCCGCTGGAAGGTTCCCGAGGCCGTGACCGTCCGGGCCAGACTGATCCTGGAGCCCGGCACGGCGGGCGGTCAGGAGTGGACGCTGCTGGCCGAGGCGGAGGAGGCATGGGATCTCGAGTGGCCCTCCCCCGCCGCCATGTTCTGGCCCGACGACCCGGACGTCACCTGGGACCGGGACGCCGCCACGGGACTGCGGCTGCGGGGCATCAACGCGCTGCCGGACGACGACAAGGCCGTACGCCGGCTGATCAAGGAGGCCGGGCGCAGCCCCTGGAACATCCACGTCGTGGTGCACGAGGCGATGACCACCGACCACCGCGGCCGGGTGCCGCTGGCCCGGCGGCTGCCCCCCGGTCTGCGGCACCGGGTGGTCGAGCACCGCGCCGCGCCGCAGCAGCTGCGGGTCGTGAACTGGGCGCTGGAGAACTTCGGCGTCCAGGTGCCGCGCGGCGGCGCCGTGGTGCTGCCCGGCACGCCGGCCCCGGCCGACTACGACACCGACGCGTTCTCCGTCCGCACGGTCTTCCTGGACGGCTCCGAGCCGACCGGGCTGATCAAGGCGGTGACGTCCTTCGACGCCCTGGACCGGCCGCTGCCCGACGACGCGGTGGCGGACCTCGCCTCGCTGCGGGAGGAGTGGCGGCTGCTGACCCTCCAGGAGGAGCTGGAGCGCGAGCGCAGGCTGGTGGCCATGTACGCCGAGGCGCTGGAGGCCATGACGCAGTCCCGGGACCTGTACCGGGAGGCGGCCGAGCGCGCGGCCGAGGCGCTGGCCGGGTACCGGGAATCGGCCGGGGCGGTACCGGCCGCGCCGCCGCCCGCCGAGACCTCCCCGGCGTCCCCGCTGCGGGGACTCACCCGCACGCTGGAGCGCTTCAGGGGCGCCTCCCGTCCGCCGCGGCAGCAGTCGCGGCCCAGGACGCCGCCGGACACACCGCCCGGGACGGAGAGCCGGGAGACGTCCCGTCCACCGGGCGGGACCACCGACTGAGGGCACCCTCACGTGTCATCCGGCGTCAGGTGGATACGCGGACGGCCACAGCAGCAGGGCCCGTCCCGAGAGGTCACCGACGCCATGGACAGCCAGCACGAGAGCGACCCCGCCTCCCGCCCCCCGGAGTCCGCCCGCTCGCAGACCACGCTCCGGGTCAACGGAAAACCGCACACCGTCGTCGTCGACCACCGCCGTGTCCTGCTGGACCTCCTGCGGGAGGATCTGGGGCTCGCGGGCGCCAAGAAGGGCTGCGACCACGGGCAGTGCGGCGCCTGCACGGTCCTGGTGGACGGCCGGCGCATGAACGGCTGCCTGCTCCTCGCGGTCGCCCTGGACGGCTGCGAGATCACCACCGTCGAGGGCCTCGCGGGGGACGGCGAGGAGCTGCACCCGATGCAGCGGGCCTTCCTGGACCGCGACGCCTACCAGTGCGGGTACTGCACCCCGGGCCAGATCTGCTCGGCGGTCGGCGTGCTCGCCGAGGCCGCGGCCGGCCACCCGTCCCACGTCACCGACCCGGCGACGCCCTCCGGGGAGCCCGTCGCCCTGGGCCGGGAGGAGATCCGGGAGCGGATGAGCGGCAACCTGTGCCGCTGCGGCGCGTATCCGCGGATCGCCGACGCGGTCGAGGACGTGATCCCGTGAAGCCCTTCGCGTACGTACGCGCCGACAGCGTCGACGAGGCCACCGAAGCGTTCGCGGCCCACCCCGGCGCCCGCTACCTCGGCGGCGGCACCAACCTCGTGGACCTCATGAAGCTCGGTGTGGAGACGCCGGCCGCCCTCGTCGACGTCACCCGGCTGCCGCTGGACACGGTGGAGGAGCTGCCCGACGGGGCGCTGCGGGTCGGCGCGACGGTCCGCAACAGCGACCTCGCCGCCCACCCCGTGGTCCGCGACCGCTACCCCGCGCTGTCCCAGGCGCTGCTGGCGGGCGCCTCGGGGCAGTTGCGCAACGCCGCCACCACGGCCGGCAACCTGCTCCAGCGCACCCGCTGCCCGTACTTCCAGGACCTCTCCAAGCCCTGCAACAAGCGGGAGCCAGGCACCGGGTGCGGCGCCCTGGAAGGGGTGCACCGCGACCACGCGGTGCTGGGCCACTCCGACCAGTGCATCGCCACCAACCCGTCGGACATGGCTGTGGCGCTGGCGGCCCTCGACGCGCGCGTGGAGCTGACCGGCGCCGAGGGCACCCGTGGCGTGCCCGCCGCCGACTTCCACCGGCTGCCGGGCATGCACCCGGAGCGGGACACGGAGATCCGCCCCGGCGAGCTGATCACCGGCGTGGTCCTGCCCGCCGCCACGGCCGGTCTGCCCTCGGCGTACCGCAAGGCCCGCGACCGGGCGTCGTACGCCTTCGCGCTGGCCTCCGTCGCCGCCGTGCTGCACATCGACGACGGGGTGGTGGTGCGGGCCGGGATCGCCTTCGGGGCGCTGGCCCACCGGCCCTGGCGCGCGCGGCGGGCCGAGGACGCGCTGGCCGGCGCCGCGCCCACGACCGCGGCCTTCGAGCACGCCGTCGACCTGGAACTGGCCGCCGCCGAACCGCTGCGGGACAACGCCTACAAGGTGCCCCTGGCCCGCCGCCTCGCCCTCGACGTACTGGGCCGGCTCGCCCCGCCGGCCACGACCTGAACCCGGCGTCCCCGAGGAGAACCCCATGACCGCCACCGAGACCGTCCTGGGCGCTCCCGCCGAGCGCCGGGAGGGGCGGGAGAAGGTCACCGGCACCGCCCGGTACGCCGCCGAGTACGACGCCCCCGACCACGCCCAGGCCTGGCCCGTACCGGCGACGGTCGCCCGGGGCAGGGTGACCGCCGTCGACACCGCCGCCGCGCTCGCGCTGCCCGGCGTGCTCGCGGTGCTCACCCACGAGAACGCGCCCCGCCTCGGGGACCCCGACGACCCCGTGCTGGCCGTGCTCCAGAGCCCGCGGGTGCCGCACCGGGGCTGGTTCGTGGGCCTGGTGGTGGCCGAGACGCTGGAGGCGGCCCGTGCGGGTGCCGCCGCCGTCCGCGTCACGTACGAGGCGGAGGACCACGACGTGACGCTCACCGCCTCGCACCCGGAGGCCTACGTCCCCGAGACGGCCAACGGCGGATACCCGGCCGTCACCGAGCTGGGCGACCCGGACGGTGCCTTCACGTCCTCGGCGACCCGGCTCGACGTCGGATACCGGGTGCCGCCGCTGCACAACCACCCGATGGAACCGCACGCCAGTACGGCGCGGTGGGACGGCGACCGGCTGACGGTGCACTCCTCCAGTCAGGGCACCTCGGCCGTCCGCGCGGAACTCGCCCGCATGTTCGACATGCCGGAGGACCGGATCACGGTGCGCTCGGAGCACGTGGGCGGCGGCTTCGGGTCGAAGGGCACGCCGCGGCCCGACGTGGTGCTCGCCGCGATGGCGGCGCGGGAGACCGGCCGCGCGGTGACCGTCGCGCTGCCGCGCCGTTACCTGCCCGCGGTCGTCGGGCACCGCGCGCCGACCCTGCACAGGCTGCGGATCGGTGCCGACGCCGACGGCCGGCTCACCTCCCTGACGCACGAGGTGACCACGTACACCTCGCGGGTGAAGGAGTTCGTGGAGCAGGCGGCGGTCCCCGCGCGCGTGATGTACGCCGCTCCGGCGATGCGCACGCTCCACCGGGTGGCGCCGCTGGACGTGCCGACGCCGTCGTGGATGCGCGCTCCCGGCGAGTGTCCCGGCATGTACGCCCTCGAGTCGGCCATGGACGAGCTGGCCGTCGAACTCGGCGTCGACCCGGTGGAGCTGAGGATCCGCAACGAACCGGAGACCGAGCCCGAGAGCGGGAAGCCCTTCAGCAGCAGGCATCTGGTGGAGTGTCTGCGCGACGGTGCCCGCCGCTTCGGCTGGGAGGGGCGCGATCCGCGCCCGCGTTCCCGCGCGGCCGGTCCCCTGCTCATCGGCAGTGGGGTGGCCTCGGCCACCTATCCCGTCCTGGTGGGACCCGGAGTGGCGTCGGCGCGGGCGCTGCCCGGAGGCGGCTTCCTGGTCCGGGTCAACGCCACCGACATCGGCACGGGCGCCCGGACGGTACTCGCACAGATCGCGGCCGACGCCCTCGGCGCCCCGCTGGACGCGGTCCGGATGGAGATCGCCGACAGCGGCATCGGCTTCGGCTCGGTGGCCGGCGGTTCCTCGGGCACCGCGTCCTGGGGTTCGGCGGTGCACGCGGCGTGCGTCCGGCTGACCGGTCTGCTGGCCGGGCGTTCGGAGCCGCTGCCCGAGGAGGGCCTGGTGGCCGAGGCCGACACCTCGGGCACGGTCGACGCCGAGAGTGCGTACGCCCGGCACGCCTTCGGTGCGCACTTCGCCGAGGTCGCCGTCGACACGGTGTCCGGCGAGGTCCGGGTGACGCGGCTGCTGGGCGTCTTCGCCGCGGGGCGCATCCTCAACGCCCGCACGGCCCGCTCCCAGTTCATCGGGGGCATGACGATGGGCCTGGGCATGGCGCTGACCGAGGACAGCACGATGGACCCGGCGTTCGGCGACTTCACCCAGTCCGACCTGGCCTCGTACCACGTACCCGCGCACGCGGACGTCGTGGCCCCGGAGGCGTACTGGGTCGACGAGGCCGACGACCACCTCAACCCCATGGGCAGCAAGGGGATCGGCGAGATCGGCATCGTCGGCACGGCCGCGGCCGTCGGCAACGCCGTCCACCACGCCACCGGCATCCGCATCCGCGAACTCCCCCTCACACCGGACCGGGTACTCACGGCCCTCCTCGAACACGAGCATCCGGCGGGCATGCTGGGGGTGTGAGGACGGCGCACGCACGGTCCGTGCCGGGAGCTCCCGGCACGGACCACGAGGTGGACGGGGTCAGTCCGCGGCGCGCGCCGCGGTGATCCGGCGGGGCGGGCGGTGCCGTCGGGCGGTGTCCTGGGAGGCCACCCGCACGCACAGGGCGGTGAGCGCGACGAGCGCGGCCGTCACGGCGACCGCCACCGCGACCCAGGTGGGGGCCAGCGTCAGCTCCGCGGCGCGGGAGACCTGGGACGACGGGGTCACGCTGCCGTAGAGCTTGGCCGCGGCGAGCGCCGCCGGTCCCACGACCGCCGCGGCGAGCAGCGCCACGGCCGGCCGCACGGTCAGCAGCAGGGCCAGTACCAGGCAGAGCGCCGACAGGCCGAGGGCGACGCCGTAGACGGGGGCCGAGGCGTCGGCGCGGTGGAGGGGGAAGAAGGCCACGCCGCAGCCGGCCAGGACGGCGACCGTGAGCCAGGCGGGCCAGGCCGGGCCGCGGGCGGACCGGCGGGCGTCGCGGTCGTCGCGGTGGGCGCGGCCTTCGGACCCGCGGTCGGGGCCCCGGCGGGCCGGGCGCGGTGACCTGCGGCGCTCTCGGCCGCGGCGGTCCGCCGCGCCGAAGACGCGGGACCGCCGTGCCGGACGGTCGGCGGGCGCCCGCCCGTGGCTCTCGCGGCCGTCCTCCTCGTCGTCCGCGTCCTGGGCCGCCCGCAACTGCCGTGCGTCGGGCCGCTCCGGGCGTTCGTGTCCGTCCTCGGCGAGCCGGCCGATCAGGTCGACGAGTTCCTCGACGGGCCGGCCGGTGGCGGCGGCCCGTACGGCCTCCCGGCCGCAGTGCGGCTCCAGGGGTGTGCGGTGCAGCAGTGCCATCAGCCGGGTCACGTCCTCCACCGAGCGGCATTCGGCGGCGGCCCGGATCGCCTCGTCGGCGCTGTCCGGGTGGCGGGGCGGCCGGGTGAGCAGGCCGACCAGCCGGGTCACGTCCTCCACCGACCGGTTGACGCCGACGGCGCGGAGCGCGTCGACGGTGGCCTGCGCGTACTGCGGGGACCGCTCCAGCGTGGTGATCAGGTCGACGACCTCCTCCAGCGGGCGGTCGGCCACGGCGGCGCGCACGAGGTCGCCGACGGGGTCGCCGTAGGAGCGCTCCTGCGTGCCGTCGGCGGCACGTTCGAGGCGGTCGGCCTCTCGGGGGCCGGACTCGTGGCGTCCGGGCCCGGGGTGGTCGGGGTCGAGCAGGTCGTCGTCGAGCAGGTCGTCGTCGAGCAGGTCATCGTCGAGCAGGTCGGAGTCGCGGAAGTCGGAGTCGGGGAAGTCGGGCTCAGGGCGGTCGGTGCCGTCGGCGCGCGGGTCGTCGAGGTCGGACTCCCAGATGTCCGCGTACCGGGCGTCCGCTTCCCGGACGGGGGAGTTCCGGGTGCCGGGAGCCCCGCCTGGTGGCCGCGTCGTGCCCGTGCCCGTCGTCGTCTCCCCGGTGGGCAGGTCCAGGGCGGATATGGCGTATTCGGGCGAACGGGGTGATGAAGAGCCGGTGGTCATGGTCCCTCCGTGTACTGGGGGTGCGGCCGCCCTGCGTCCCCGACATGCGACTCGCGCTGTGCTGCCCATTACTAGGCACGTCCGTCGCGCGCTGCCACTCCGGGTGGGCCACAGGGATGAGAGACGTCACACACCGGTCTTGCCGTCGTCCCGAACGGGCATCCGGGACAGTGAGGGTGCGTCCCGCGCAGCCCGAAGGAGGGGACCGGTGGACACGACGACAGTGGTGATCTTGATGGCGGCGCTGCTCGCCGCGTTGGTCCTCGCGGCGGCGGTGGCCGTCCTGGTGCGGCTGGTCCGCACCCGACGGGACCTCAGGCGAGCCGGGCTCCCCACGGGCCCGCGCTGGGTCTTCTGGGGCGCCGTCCTCTATCTGGTGCTCCCCACGGACCTGGTGCCCGACCCGGTCTACCTGGACGACATCGGCGTACTGCTCCTCGCACTGCGTTCCGCACGCGGCTCTCTCGGCGGCCGGCGGGACGGCACGGACCGGCGACAGGCCACCGGCCCGCCCGGTGACTACGCAGCGTAAGGAAACCAATCACCCGTTCGATTCGTATAAGTCTCTGGAAGCCGAAGGAAGTCGGCGGACCAGGAGACGGCGCGATGGGGTCGTCAACTGATCGGCACAGCACCGACTAGGGAGAGACGATGCAACCGTTCGCGCTCAACTACGCACGGCCGGCAGTGGAGTTGGAAGCCACCACTCCGTACGTCTACGACTCCGGGCTGCAGTTGAACGTGCTGTTGGACGGGCGGGTCGCCGCCTGCGACCACGCACTGCTGAGGGAGCTGGGGACCACGACCTCCACCGCGGGGTCGAAGACCCACTTCGACGACTGAACACGGACCGCAGAGAATGACCGTGTTGATCCTGACCAGTGAAGAGGACGTCACCGCCGACATGGTGGTGGTGCACCTGAACGCGTCGGGAGTACCGGTGGTCCGCCTGGACCCCGCGGATCTGCCCGATTCCGTCGCGCTCTCCGGCGAGTTCGTGCACGGTGCCTTCCGGGGCCATCTGTCCTCGGGCGGCCGCCTGGTGAGCATCGGCGGGCTGCGGTCCGTCTGGGTGCGCAGGCCGGGCGGTGCGGCCACCCGGGCCGCCCAGCCGTCCGCGTGGCTGACCGAGGAGGCGGGTCAGGCGCTGTACGGCATGCTCCGCGGCAGCGGGGCGCGCTGGATGAACCAGCCGGACGCGGCGCACCGGGCGCGCTACAAGCCCTGGCAGCTGCGTCTGGCCCAGACGTGCGGGCTGCCCGTGCCGGCCACGCTGATCACGACCTTTCCGCGGGCGGCGCGCGAATTCGCCGAGCGGTATCCGGATCTGGTGGTCAAGCCCGTCTCGGGCGCGCACCCCCAGGATCCTCCCCTGGCGGTGCCGACCAGCCGGGTTCCGCCCGAGGCCGACTTCGCCGCCGTGGCGCACGGTCCGACGCTGCTGCAGCGCCGAATCGCCAAGCGTGCGGACATCCGGCTGACCGTCGTCGGCGACGAGTTGCTGGCGGCCCGGAAGAGCGCCCTGGCGGAACCGGACACCGACGAGGTGGACGTCCGCTTCGCGGAGTCCGGCGAGCCGTGGCGGCCGGTGGAGGTGGAGCCGCGGGTGGCCGAGACGGTCCGCGCCTATCTCCGCGCGGCGGGACTCGCCTACGGGGCCCTCGACTTCGCCGAGGACGGCGACGGCACCTGGTGGTTCCTGGAGTGCAACCAGTCGGGGCAGTTCGGCTTCGTGGAGGTGGACACGGGCCAGCCGATCGCCCGCACCATCGCCGAGTGGCTGGCTCGGCCGGGCGCGGAGGACGCGGCGGACGCGGACGGCCCGGGTACGACGGCCGCGGGGTGAGGTTCGGGCGGTGCCGCCGCGGCGCCGCCCGTCAGTGCGGGCGCGGGCCGGGCAGCAGGGCGGTGCGCTGCCAGCCGGCGCCCGGGGACGGCTGCCGCCCGGTGCCGGGCAGGTGACCGGGCGCGTGCAGCGGGCGCATGACCACCTCCAGCTCCCTGCTCACGCGCTCGGCATCCCGTCGCACCTGCTCGGGAACGTCACCGCGTTCGGCGACAAGTCGGTCGTAGATGGGGGAATCCTGGAACACCCGTCAACGTGCCTTTCGTGTCGTCCGCCCCCGTACGGGGGCGCGACTGAGCATTCTAGGCGCCCCTCCACCCGGGGGTGCGCATTCCACCCAGGAGGTGGCAGCGGCTCAGGCGCCGGTCGTCGAACCGGGCCGGACGATCATGAGGACCGTCACGGTGGCCCACAGCAGGTTGAACAGGCCGGTGACCATGGCGAGCCGCGCCGTGCGGGCGTGCTCCACGGGCCGCCGGTCGGCCAGTTCCTCGAGCAGTTCCTCCTGGCGGGGCAGCACGAAGGCGATCAGGAGGCCGGCGGCCGCCGCGGTGAGGGTGATGGAGGCGATGAGCCACGCGTCGCCGAGGACTCCCATGGCGGCCGCGGTGGCGAGGCCGAGGACCGGCACCGCGATGCCGAGTCCGGCGTAGACCCGGCAGATGCGGTGCAGCAGCCGGACGGTGCTCACGTCACCGGGTCCGGCCGCCTCCCCCGCCCCCGCGGGCAGGGCCACCGGCACCTTCCGGACGGCGGCCGGGTACATGCTGGCCGCGACGGTGACGGGCCCGACGGCGACGATGGCGGCCAGGACGTGGAGGGACAGCAGGATCTTGGTCATCGGTCGGGGCTCCGGGGGCGGGATCGGTCGATGCGGTACTGGAAGGCCACGCTAGGAAGCGGGCGGTTGATCGCACAGAGGCTGAAACGACAGGTTCCAACGGATTCCCGCCAACGCCTCCAACAGGCCGTTTCCGGCACCGCGAGCGGACGGACGGGGGCCGACACGGGGTTCTGCGTGCGGCGGGAATCAGCCTAGGGTGGCGGCCATGCACACGGTGGCGATCCTGGTCCTCGACGACGTGGTGCCGTTCGACATGGCGGCACCCATGCAGACGTTCGACTGGACGCGGCTGCCCGACGGGCGCAGTCCGTACCGGGTGATCCTGTGCGCGGAGTCGCCGGAGGTGCGCACCGAGGGGATGACGCTGCGGATCGAACGCGGCCTGGAGGCGCTGGAGAGCGCGGACACGATCATCGTGCCGGGTCGCTCCGAGGAATCCGGCCCGCCCTCCGAGCGCGTCCTGTCGGCGCTGCGGCGGGCCGCGGCCGCCGGTACGCGGATCGCGTCCGTGTGCGTGGGCGCCTTCGTGCTCGCGGAGGCAGGGCTGCTGGACGGGCTGCGCGCCACCACCCACTGGATCGCCGCGGCGGAACTGGCCCGGCGTCACCCCCGCGTCGACGTGCGGCCGGACGTCCTCTACGTCGACAACGGGCAGATCCTCACGTCGGCCGGGGCCGCGGCCGGGCTGGACATGTGCCTGCACATGATCCGCCGGGATCTGGGCTCGGCGGTCGCCGCGCACGCCGCCCGGATGTGTGTCGTACCGCTGGAACGGGAGGGCGGCCAGGCCCAGTTCATCGTCCACGAGCATCCGCCCGTGCCGCGCGGCTCCGACCTGGAGCCGCTGCTGGAATGGATCGAGGACAACCTGGCCGGCGAGGTCACCCTCGCCGCGATGGCGGCGCGCTCGGGCATGAGCGAGCGCACCTTCAGCCGCCGGTTCCGCGAGCAGACGGGGACCACTCCGCTGCAGTGGCTGCTGCGGGCGCGGGTGCGGCGGGCCCAGTACCTGCTGGAGAACGGCGACCACTCGGTGGAACGGATCGCCCGGCAGGCGGGGTTCGGTTCGCCGACGGCCTTCCGGGAGCGGTTCCGCCGGGTGGTCGGCACCACCCCGTACGCCTATCGCGCGGCTTTCCACGGGCGGCCGACCAACGGTGCCGGGCGCCCGTAAGGGCCCGCGCCACGGGCCGGGACGGTGCCTCCGGTCCGGTCCGGGCGCGGGCCCCGGGTGCGGCGGGTCAGACGGCCAGCGACAGGCCGCGCTCCTCGTCGGGGTCCACCGTGGGGACCTCCGCTGCCGTCCGTTCCTTGGCGAGCAGCAGTGCGTCCGCCTTCGCCACCGCGTCGTGGACTCCGGTCGTCGCCATCATCACGCACAGCGTGTAGCTGACGTCCGCCAGCTCCCGTGCCGTCGCCGGGCTCTCCCTCTCCGCCTGAGCGATCCGCAGCGACGCGTACCGCGTCAGCAATTCCCTGACGACCTTCGGGTCGGGTTCGAGCACGAAGCGCCCCTCTCTCGATTTTCGCTCCGTATGCCCGAACCCGGTCGAAACAATCACATCAAGGGTGCCGCTGCTCGCAATTGACGAGATTCTGTCGTCGGCTGTCCGGCCGCGACCCTGAAGTGTTCGGCGAGTTGAGGGAAGACAGTCACTGGTCAGGCGACCTGGCCGCCGTGCAGTGCCGTGTACGCCCCTCCCCTGGCCAGCAGTTCCTCGTGCGTGCCGGCCTCCTGGATGCGCCCCTCGCCCATCACCACGATCCGGTCCGCGCCCCGCACGGTGGACAGCCGGTGCGCCACGACGAACGTGGTGCGCCCGCGCAGCAGCCGGGCCAGCGCCTGCTGCACCAGCGCCTCCGAGCGCGTGTCCAGCGCGGAGGTGGCCTCGTCGAGGATCAGCACCCGGGGGTCCCGGATCAGGGCCCGGGCGATGGCGAGCCGCTGGCGCTGCCCGCCGGACAGCCGCGCCCCGTGTTCACCGACCAGGGTGTCCAGGCCCCGGGGCAGCCGGTCGACGAACTCCAGGGCGTTGGCGTCGCGCAGGGCCGTCCGCACCGCCTCCTCGTCGGCGTCGTCCATGCCGTAGGCGACGTTGTCCCGGATCGTGCCGTCGAACAGGATGGACTCCTGCGGCACCACCGACACGAACCGCCGGTACGTGCGCAGGTCGAGGGTGCTCATGTCGGTGCCGTCGAGCAGCAGCCGGCCCGAGGTGGGCCGCAGGAAGCCGATGACCAGGTTGAGCACGGTGGACTTGCCGG
The DNA here is from genome assembly GCF_003947455.1 of Streptomyces sp. WAC 04229. Classification (GTDB taxonomy): domain Bacteria; phylum Actinomycetota; class Actinomycetes; order Streptomycetales; family Streptomycetaceae; genus Streptomyces. The sequence goes on from NZ_QHJH01000137.1 coordinate 11,572, forward strand.
CGCCGGACGCGCCCACCAGGGCGACCGTCTCGCCCGGTTCGACCGCGAGCGTGAAGTCCTCCACCGCGGGCCGGCCGTCGCCCTCGTAGAAGTGCGCGACCCCCTCGAAGGTGACGGCGCCGCGCAGCCCGGTCACCTCGTCCTTGCCCTCGTTGTCCTCCAGTTCGGGAGCCTGGAGCACCTCGCCGACCGAACGGACGGACTCCAGGCCCTTGGTGACGACCGGGGCGAGTGACGCCAGTGTGGTCGTGGAGTTGGTGAGGGTGGTCAGGAAGGCGCTGAGCATCACGACGTCGCCGGCGGTCACTCCCCAGACGTCGTGGTAGGAGATCAGCGCGGCACCCGCGAGCACCAGGACGCCGACCACGTTGAGCACGACCCAGGAGAGCGAGCCGAAGCGGCCGTTGACCAGGTCCAGGCGCAGGCCGGAGGTCAGCAGACGGTCCAGGGTGCCGTCCATGCGGCGCAGCGCCTTGCCCTCCAGACCGTGGGCGCGGGTGACCGGGATGAGCCGGGTCATCTCCGTGACCCGGGAGGACAGGGTCTCGACCTCGTGGCGGAAGCGCTCGTTGTGCGTGCGCAGCCGGGCCCGGAGCCGGGCGACCAGGAGGGAGGCGGCGGGTACGACGACGAGGAAGACGGGCAGGAACTCCGGGGTGCGCACCGCGATGATGACCAGGCCGCCGGTGAGCACGGTGAGCGCGCCGAGCCCGGTCTCGGCGGTCTGCTGCACCATCTGCTCCACCGTCTCCACGTCCCGGACGACCTTGGCCTGCAGGACGCCCGCGCTGACCCGGGAGTGGTAGCCGATGGAGAGCTGCTGCATCCGCGTGCACAGCGCGGAGCGCAGACCGGTGCCCATGCGGCGGACGCTGCCGTACAGGAGGCGCACGTACAGCAGGTGCAGCGGGTAGTTGACCAGCAGGATGAACATGATGACCCCGGTGCTGGTCCACAGGTCGCCGACCGGACCGTGCTGGACGACGGTGTCGATGATGGTCGCGGTGATGAGGGGCAGCAGCCAGATGGGGCTGTGCTTGACGGTGAACACGACGACCGCCCCGGCCAGTGGGCGGCGGTCGGCACTGAGCAGGTAGACGAGCGTGCGTATCGGGTGTTCGCCCCGGTAGCGGTGATCGAGCGGCTTTGCGGGTGGCGACGCCATCGGCGTGGTCCTCCAGGTGACCGAGTGGGGCAAGCGCTTACTCCGCGCGCTTTCCTACCCCGTCGGCAAGGAGTACGCCACACCGTCCCGCGCCTTGGATACCGCGTCCCGGATCCCGTGGCTCGGCTCCCGCGCCTTGGATCCCGCGTGCGGATCCCGTGCCTCGGATCCCGTGCCTCGGATCCCGCGTCCTGGAGGGGAGACCCGCGCCTTCTCCCCCGTGGAGGGCGCGGGTCTCAGTCTCCGAGGGTGCGGGCGAGTTCGGTCGTCGCGCGCGTGATCTCGCTGTCGTCGTCGGCCAGCAGCCGCTCCAGCCCGTCCCGCCGGGCGCGGACCGCCTGCCGTGCCGCGCGCTCCCACGCCACCGGGTTCTCACGGTGGTTGAGCAGTTTGGGGTAGGCGGTGGCGGTGGTCTCCCACTGCCGGGCGTCCGCGATGTTCTTGAGCAGCTGGATGATCTGCGCCCGGCAGCTCACCTGGGGCCGCTGTGCGAGCTCCCAGAGGAAGGGCACGGTCGCCGCGGTGGCCTGCTCCACGACGAAGCCGTACTGACAGATGCGTTTCCGCAGCTCCTTGAGAGCCGCTCGGGCGGTCTCGGCATCGCCCCAGGCGACCTTGCGCAGCAACCGTGGAATGGCGGCGGCCGAGCCGCTGGAGTCCTGGATCTCTCCCCAGGGCACGCCGTCGAGCCCGGCGAGAAGGGCGGCGGTGCGGTGCGCGCCGTGCGGCTGTCGGTCGGTGCGCCGGGTGCTCGGCTCGGGTGTCGGAGCGCTGCGCATGGTGGGGGGCCCTTCCGCGGCAGTCGGGGTCAGGTGAGGGGGCGGGTCGGCAACTTGGCCCAGACCGTCTTGCCCGCCGGAGGTCTCGGGGTCCAGCCCCACTCCTCCGCGAGCGCGTCGACGATGTACAGGCCGCGTCCGTGCTCCCGGAGTACGGAGTCGTCGAACGGCTGGAACACGGGCGCGTCGTCCCCGGGGTCGGAGACGGTCAGCGTGAGGTGTCCGGGGTCCAGGGCGAGTCCCAGCCGGACCTCGGGCGCGCAGCCCGCCGCCGCCGAGGGCACGGCGTGCGCCACGGCGTTGGAGACGAGTTCGGTGATCACCAGGACCGCGTCGTCACCGCAGTGGCCGACGGACCACCCGCGCAGCGTGTCCCGGGTGAACACCCGGGCCCGGGCGAAGCCCTCCCCGCTGCACGCGACGCGCAGCACCGCGGAGGCCGGCCGATCACCGCCCGGGGCGGGGCACTTGGCGTACGGGGTGGCGAACGGGCGCTCGGCGCGTTCGCCGGGCGACCGGAGCCTTGGATGCGCAGGTGACGGCACTGCATCTCCCTGATGCGACATCAGAATCAGGCGTCCACCGAGGGGTTGACGCCACGGCTATTATCCACGCTGAGAGCGATCGCGTGCAATTGCACGAGAAATTGCGCGAAAAAAATCGGATGGGAACACACGGGACCGGAACCACTCGGTCCGCTCCCCCGAACGGCAAGGAGACCGCGGTGCCACCAGTGCGCAACGGAGTGCAGGCCAGTCTGTTGGACGCCTGCTGGAAGAAGAGCCGGCACAGCAACGCGGAGGGCAACTGCGTCGAAGTGGCCCTCGTGGACGGGGGCATCGCGATGCGCAACTCCCGCGATCCGGACGGCCCCGCACTTGTCTACACCTCCGCCGAGGTGGCCGCCTTCCTGGCCGGGGCGAAGGAGGGCGAGTTCGACCACCTGCTGTGAGGCGGGGCAGCGACGGGAAGCGGAGCCCAACTACCCTTTTTCTGCGGGTGGATGCGTCCGGAACCGGTGGGATGAGATAGTCTTTCCCTCAAGTCTGCCGGTCTGCTGGGAGTCAGGATGTCCGCCGCGTCGCATCGCATCTCCCGTCTCGAACCGTATCTGGACCGGGCCGAGCCGGCTCCTACGCTGCTGAAGATGCTCGTCGGCGTTCAGCTGGCGGGCTTCCGCGAGGACGCCGGCCTCTCCCAGGACCAAGCGGCCCGCGCCCTCGGATTCAGCCCGGCGAAGCTCTCGCGCATCGAGTCCGGCAAGGGCCGCAGGCCTCCGACGGAGACCGACGTCCGCGCCCTGCTGGAGAAGTACGGCACCGATCCCTACGAGGCCTCGGTCCTGCTCAAGCTGTTGCAGCGCGCCGGTGAACCGGGCTGGTGGCAGCGGTACGACAAGCGGCTGATGCCCGAGTGGTTCGACCGTCTGGTCGGTCTCCAGGAGGCCGCGGCCACCATCCGTACGTTCGAGATCCAGTACGTCCCCGGCCTGCTCCAGACCGCGGCCTACACCCGGGCCGTGGTCGAGCGCGGTCTGCCGAACGCGCCCGCCGGAGAGGTCGGCCGCCGCGTCGAGCTGCGCATGCGCCGTGCGGAGCTGCTGGAGCGCAAGGACGCGCCACAGCTGTGGGCGATCATCGACGAGTCGGTGCTGCTGCGCGTACTGGGCAGCCGCGAGGTCATGCGCGAGCAGCTCGCGCACCTCGTCGACATGGCCCAGCGGCCCCATGTGACGCTCCAGGTCGTGCCGCTGGACGTGACCAACGCGTCGGCGCCCGCGATACCCGTCACCTATCTGCGCTTCGGCGGCGCCGACCTGCCCGACGTCGTCTACCTGGAGCACATCAGGAGCGCCAACTTCCTGGAGGACCGGGACGAGACCGAGGAGTACCGGGTCGCCCTGGACCGGCTCGCCGACGAGGCGCTGACCCCGCGCGAGACCCTGGACCTGCTGCGCCGGACGATGGCGGAGCGCTACGCGGCGAAGTAGCGCCACGAGCCAGGACGGCAGGCACGGAGGAGGGGCCCCGCACACGAGCTGCGGGGCCCCTCCTCCGTGTCTCTCGGGTGGATCAGCGCAGGCGGCCCAGGCCGCCGAACTCGATCCACTCTTCGCTGAGCTGACGCGGCGCCACCTCGGTGTCCGGACGCCAGGTGGAGACCTCCACCAGGCCCGGCTCCAGGATGTCCATGCCCTCGAAGAACGCCTCGACGTCCTTCGGCTCGCGCACCCGGCCCCAATGCCCCTGCGTCGCCTGGTCCATGAACTCCGTGACGAACTTCCGCACCTCGGCGTCCTCGCTGACCAGCTGGCACATCACGGCGTAGCTGCCGGGGGCGAGCCGCTCGGTCACCCGGCGGACGACCGCCAGAGGGCCGTCGGTGTCGCTGTCCGGGATGCAGTGGAACACCGAGTTGAACAGGACGGCGACCGGCTGCGAGAAGTCGATCAGGCGCCGGGTCTCCGGGTGGGAGAAGATCTCGTCCGTCGACCGCATGTCGGCGTGGATGACGGCGGTCCGGTCGTTCTGGTCGAGCAGCGCGCGGCCGTGGACCAGCACCATCGGGTCGTTGTCGACGTAGACGACGCGGGAGTCCGGGGCGACGCGCTGGGCGACCTGGTGCACGTTGTCCTGGGTGGGCAGGCCGGATCCGTGGTCGAGGAACTGGCGGATGCCGTAGTCCTGGGCGAGGGTCCGGACGACCCGCTGGAGGAAGCGCCGGTTGTTCAGCGCGAGGCGGCGGGTGCTGGGGACGACCTTGTCGAGCTCGGCGACCGCGGCGCGGTCGGCCGCGTAGTTGTCCTTGCCGCCCAGGTAGTAGTCGTACATCCGTGCGGCCGTGGGCACGTTGGAGTCGATCTCCGTGGACAACCGCTTGTCGGCTTGCATCGTTCCCCCAGCTCCGTACGGGCGCCAACTGGACTGGCATGACAGAGAGTACATCCTGGGGGCCGGGTGGTCAGCCAAACCAGGGGGCTGAACAAATGGCCGCCAAACCCTCTGCCGTGCAGCGGAGTTGACGGCCATCCGTCCCGTCAGCCGCGGGCGGCCAGGTACGCGTCCGCACCGGGGGCCTTGTGGGCCTCCTCCACGCCGACCACTGCGCCGACCGCCTTCGCGTCGGGCTTCAGGACATACGTCTCCCGGCTGGCGGGCGCGGTCACGAGGGTGAAGTCCTGCGGGGTGCCGAGACCGGTGTCGGCGTTCTTCTGCGAGCGGTGCGCCTTGACGACGTCCGCGCGGGCGAGGCTGCCTCCCTCACATGCCTTCTTCAGGTCGCTGCCCATGAGTTTGGCAGCGTTGTAGCCGGAGAGCACCCCGGAGTCCACCGGTTCCCCGGGGTACTTCTTTCCGTAGTCGGCGACCATCTTCTTCACGCCCGGCAGGTCGGAGCTGACCGCCGGTGCCGCGCTGACCACGTGGACCATGGCCGCCAGGGCCGCCGCCGCGGGTGTCTTCATCAGCTGCGGGGCGTAGCCGGGGGCACTGCTGACGATCGGCACCTTCAGGCCGCGGGCGGCCGCCACGCCGGCCAGCGAGGCGGTCTGCGCGGGTCCCGCGCTGATCAGCACCGCCTTCGCGCCGGCCTTGCTCAACGCCGAGACCTGCGCGGACAGATCGGTGTCCGTGGCCTTGATCTTCTGCCCGACCACCTTCATCCCCGCCTCCTCGGCGGCCCACTCGGAGCCCTCCAGGGCGTTGGTGCCGTAGTCGCCCTCGAAGTACACGTGGCCGATGGTGTCGCCCTTGGCGAGCTTCCTGGTGCGGGTCAGGAAGTCGACGGCGGCGATCATGTCGAGGTCGTAGGTGGTGCCGAGGACCTGGACGGAGTCCCGGCCCAGCAGGGAGGCGGCCCAGGCCTGCGGGAAGGTCAGCATGTGGTCCCGCTCGATGTCGTCCAGCAGGGCCGCGACCACCGGGGAGCCGATGACCTGGGGCAGGGCGACGACGTCCGGGGCGATGTCGGCGTAGGCGGTGACCGCCTTCTGCACGTCGTAGCCGTGGTCCTTGACGACGATCTCGACCTGTCTGCCGCAGATGCCGCCCGCGGCGTTGGTCTCGTCGGCCCACATCTGCTGGGCCTGCACGATGCTCTTGCCGAGGGTGGCGTAGGGGCCGGTGAGGTCGGTGAGCGCCCCCAGCTTGATGGTCTTCTCGCTGACTCCGGGACCGGCCTTGACGCCGTCCGCGGCGTCGTCGGTGCTCCCGCCGTCCGCCTTGGAGCTGCAGGCGGTGCCCGCGAGCAGCACGGCGGCCAGTGCCGCCGCCAGGGCGGCGGTCCGGGCGGTGCGGGGCCTGGGGTGCGTGACGTTCACGGGGTGTGCTCCTTGGCTCGTGCGGCGTTGGCGGTGGTGGTCGGGGAG
>NZ_QHJH01000138.1 GCF_003947455.1 Streptomyces sp. WAC 04229
GTCTGCGGGTGGGCGGGGGGCTGGTCGCGCAGTTCCCCGCGCCCCTTTGGGGCGTTTGGTGGGCCGGGAAGGAGGGGGTGCTGTGTCGCCCGGGTATGCCGCCGGTTCGGGGCTGGTCGCGCGGTTCCCCGTGCCTCTGTGGGGTGCGTCAGGCCCCTGACCGTGCCGCCTCCCGTGCCTCCGGTGACCTGAGCCGGTCGGCGGTTCGCTCCGCCGTGCGGTGGGCCCAGGGGCCGTTGGTGACGGCGCCCAGGACGAGGACCGCGAGGCCGCAGGCGGCCAGGATCCACCAGCCGGGGCGGGAGGCCGAGACGAAGGCGTCCCGGTACGAGGAGGCGCCCACGCCCGTCGCCAGCACCGCGCCGACCACCGCCACGCCCAGCGTCTGGCCCAGCTGGCGGCTGGTGGAGGCGACTGCGGCGGCCACCCCGGCCTGGGCGCGGGGCATGCCGGAGACGGCCGTGTTGGTGATGGGCGCGTTGACGAAGCCGAAGCCGATGCCGAACAGGACGTAGCCGATGAAGAGGGTGACGTCGGAGGTCTCGGCCTCGAAGGCGGCGAACAGCGCCCCGCTCACGGTCAGCGCGCCGCCCGCGATCAGCAGCGGCAGCCGCGGCCCCCGGCTGCCGACCAGCCGCCCGGACAGCGGGGCGCACAGGAAGGTCGGGACGGCCATCGGCAGCATCCACAGCCCGGCCTCCAGCGCGCTCAGCCCGCGCACGTTCTGGAGGTACAGCGTGGACAGGAACAGGAAGCCGCCCAGCGCCGCGAACGCGCTGATCGCAATGACGGTGGCGCCGCTGAACGGAGCCGACCGGAAGAAGCGCAGCTCGATCAGCGGCTCGGCGCGGCGCGGCTCGTGCAGGAGCAGGCCGGCCAGTGCGACGAGGGCGAGTACCGCGAACGGCAGCACCGCCGTGAACCCGGCGTTCGGCGCCTCGATGATCGCGTACGTCAGCGAGCCGAACAGCACGATCACCAGCAGCTGGCCCAGCGGGTCGGGCCGGCGGGCCTTCGGCGCCCGGGACTCGGGGACGAAGCGCAGGGTGAGCAGCAGCGCCGCGAGGCCCACCGGGAGGTTGACCCAGAAGATCGAGCGCCAGCCGACCGACTCCACCAGCACCCCGCCCACCAGGGGACCGGCGGCCATGGAGATGCCCACCACCGCACCCCACACCCCGATCGCGCGGGCGCGCTCGCGGGGGTCGGTGAAGGTGTTGGTGATGATCGACATGGCGACCGGGTTGAGCATCGAACCGCCCACCGCCTGGATCATCCGGAAGACGATCAGCGAGGACAGGTCGGGCGCCAGGGAGCACAGCAGCGAGCCGATGGTGAAGACCACCAGCCCGGTCATGAAGACCCGCTTGCGGCCGATCCGGTCGGCGGTGGACCCGGCCAGCATCAGCAGCGCGGCCAGCACGAGCGTGTACGCGTCGACCGCCCACTGGAGCCCGGAGGTGCTCGCGTGCAGATCGCGCTGTACGGAGGGCAGGGCGACGTTGAGGATCGTGTTGTCGATGCTCACGATCAGCAGGCTCATGCAGCAGATGGCGAGCACGAGCATGCGTCGGCGGTGGGTGAGCTCCGGCATGACCGCCATCGTACGCCCGTTTCGATAGTGCGGCTAACTAATGACCAATACATGATCTCCGGCCCGGAGCCCGCCGAGCACTGCCCCGCGTACGTGACAATGGAGGAATGTCCACGCTCACCACGCCCGCCCCCGGTACCACCGCCCCGCCGCTGCGGGTCGGCCCGCACACCGTCGCGCCGCCCGTCGTGCTGGCCCCGATGGCCGGCATCACCAACGCGCCCTTCCGCACTCTGTGCCGGGAGTTCAGCGGCGGCAAGGGCCTGTTCGTGAGCGAGATGATCACGACCCGGGCGCTGGTCGAGCGCAACGAGAAGACCATGCAGCTGATCCACTTCGACGCGACCGAGACGCCGCGCTCGATCCAGCTGTACGGCGTGGACCCGGTGACCGTCGGCAAGGCCGTCCGCATGATCGCGGAGGAGGGCCTCGCCGACCACATCGACCTGAACTTCGGCTGCCCCGTGCCCAAGGTGACCCGCAAGGGCGGCGGCTCGGCCCTCCCGTACAAGCGCAACCTGCTGCGCGCCATCGTCCGCGAGGCCGTCACCGGCGCCGGCGACCTGCCCGTCACCATGAAGATGCGCAAGGGCATCGACGACGACCACCTCACCTTCCTCGACGCCGGCCGCATCGCCGTCGAGGAGGGCGTGACCGCCATCGCCCTGCACGGCCGCACCACCGCCCAGCACTACGGCGGCACCGCCGACTGGGACGCCATCGCCCGCCTCAAGGAGCACGTCCCGGAGATCCCGGTGCTCGGCAACGGCGACATCTGGTGCGCCGAGGACGCGCTGCGGATGGTGCGCGAGACCGGCTGCGACGGCGTGGTCGTCGGGCGCGGCTGCCTGGGCCGGCCGTGGCTCTTCGCCGACCTGGTCGCCGCCTTCGAGGGCCGCACCGGCTCCTTCGCCCGGCCCACCCTGCGCGAGGTCGCCGACGTCATGGTCCGGCACGCCACGCTGCTGGGGGAGTGGATCGGCGACGAGGCCCGCGGCGTCATCGACTTCCGCAAGCACGTCGCCTGGTACCTCAAGGGCTTCGCGGTCGGCTCCGAGATGCGCAAGCGCCTCGCGGTCACCTCCTCCCTGGAGGCGCTGCGCGCGGGCCTCGACGAACTCGACCTGGACCAGCCCTGGCCCGCCGGCGCCGACGGCCCGCGCGGCCGCACCTCCGGCAACAACCGGGTGGTCCTGCCGGACGGCTGGCTGAAGGACCCGTACGACTGCGCCGGCGTCGGCGAGGACGCGGAGCTGGACACCTCCGGCGGCTGAATCAGCCCGTGGTCGGGTGCGGGGTGGAGCCGTACGCCGTCAGGAAGCGGTCCCGGAAGGAACTCATCCGCCACACCGGCGCGTCCGCGGCGGGCTTCAGCCCCTCCGTCCAGTTCCAGTCGTCGATGGCGTCGAGCACCTTCGGGTCCTTGGCGACGACCGAGACCGGCACGTCCCGGCTCGCCCCGTCCCCGCTGACCCGGGCGAGCGGCTGGTGGTCGCCGAGGAAGACGAGGACCGTGTCGTCGGTGCCGTAGCGCTCCAGCCACTGGGTGAGGCTGGTCACCGAGTACTCGATCGACTTGCCGTACTCCTCCTTGGAGCGGGTGGAGTCGGCGATGATGTCCGGCGCCTTCACCCCCGACGCCTCGATGCCGTCGTACACCGACCCGTCGCCGACCTCGTCCCAGCCGACCATCCGCGGGATCGGCGCCCACGGCTGGTGGCTGGAGGTCAGGATGATCTCCGCCATCAGCGGTTTGTCCCGCTTCCTGCCGTGCTCCAGGCGCTGGAACGCCTCCAGGGCGTACTGGTCCGGCATGGTGGACCAGCTGAACTTCGGCCCCCGGTACCCCACGTCGAACGCGTCGTAGACCTTGTCGAGGCCGTACCACTCCGACTCCGGCCACGCCTTCTGCACGCCCGGCATCACACCGACCGTGTCCCAGTCGCCGGTCTTCTGGAACGCCTTGGTGAGCGTGAGGTGGTCGCCGGCGGTGACGGTGCGGTACCGCTGCTGGTTGTCCACCCACAGCCCCGACAGGAACGTGGAGTGGCCGAGCCAGCTGCTGCCGCCGTACGTCGCCGACGTCAGCCAGCCGCTCTTCGCCCGGAAGCCCGCCTCGGCGAGCGCCTTCGTGCCCGCGTCCAGGGTCCGGTCGACGCCGGGCGCCGTCACCGGGTCCTCGACGGCGCTGCGGCCGTAGCTCTCGATGAACGTGAAGATCATGTCCTTGCCGCGCAGGCCGGGCACCAGCTGCGCGCCGGGCGTGGCCCCGAACCGGTCCGCCTTCGCCTCCTTCGCGAACGCCGCCTCGTCGCGCAGCGTGTCCACCACCCGGTGGGCCTGCGCCTCCAGCGCCCCGGAGGCGCTCCGGGTGGCGATCGGCAGGCCGAAGGTCTGCACGCCCAGCGCCACACAGGTCATCCACACGGTCGCCGCCATCAGCGCGCCCCGGGCCGCCCGCTCGCGGTGCGCGGCGAGCAGTTCCCCGAGCCGGACCGCGGCCAGGGCCATCACCACCAGCAGCAGCACGACGAGCAGCACCGCGCCCACGGCCGCCCAGGCCGCCGCCGCGCCGCCCATCGAGTCCGCCACGTACGCATGGGCGTCGTCCAGCAGCCCCCAGTCGAGGACCACGTTGAAGCCCCGCCCCAGGTACTCGGTGAAGCCCATGTCGAGCAGGTTCAGCACGGTCAGCACGCCCAGGCCGACACCGAAGAGCGCCGCCGCCACCAGCCGTGCGACGCGCGGCAGGCAGAGCAGCAGCACCGCGGCGATGACCGCCTCCGCCGGAATCCGCGCGAACCGGCTGGGCTCCAGCGCGACGAAGGTGTTCGGCAGCAGCAGGGCCCCGAGCACCAGCACGGCGGCGAGGACGGTCGTCGTCCGGCGCAGGACGAGCGCGGCACGGGGGTGACGGGTGCGCCAGGCCCGCCAGTGGGCGAGGCGGGCCGTGCGGGTGGCCGGCCCGGCCTCGGCGGCGGGCCGGGCGTCGGGTGCGGGTCCGGCGCCGGTGGCGGCCCCGGTGCCGGAGGTGGTTTCGGGGGCCTCCCCGGTGTCGTCGGGCTCGACCACGCCGGGCTCGCGTGGTTCGTCCGGTTCGTGCGGGCCCGAGGCTTCTCCGTACGGCTCCCCGCCCGCGGTCGGTGGCCGGCGAAAGCGCGTGAAGACAGGCACCCGGAGGTCCTTCCGTACGAATCCCGGTGGACGGCGGGCCCGGCGAGGGGGCCGGACCCGCCGCAGTGACGTACGTCCGCGGCGGGCGGTCCGTTCAGCCGTGCGCCCCTCCGTTCGTCCAGCCGTCCGCATGGTGAAAAACCGCGGCCTGTGGCAGCGTGATTCTCGCCACCTCTGATAGCGGTGGCGCTCAGATGAGCGGATCTTGAGCGACTCTACTTCTCCAAGGTGTGGCACTCAGTGCCACCTCTTGATCGTTCATCGATCGAACTCAGACGTGAAGATTGCCGCTCATGTGAGCGGAATGCTGGACCCTGGAGGGTTCATTCGTTCAAGAAGTGAAAACACAAGCGGTCGGTCGCTTGCCAAGCCTTGACTTTCGATCCGCTGGCGGACGGGTGGTTACAGGCGTATGACGCACAAGTGGACGTACCCAGGGGCCTTTGATCTGGGTAGATTCCTCGCCGTCAGGGCAGCCACCGCGTCCTCGAGGAGTCGAGACCCGTGTCGGAAAACAAAGAACCTCAGGTAACGAACGCGACCAAGTTCGTTTACGACTTCACCGAGGGCAACAAGGACCTCAAGGACCTCCTCGGTGGCAAGGGTGCGAACCTCGCCGAGATGACCAACCTGGGTCTTCCGGTCCCTCCCGGCTTCACGATCACCACCGAGGCCTGCAAGACCTACCTCGACAGCGGCGAGGAACCGGCGGCACTGCGTGACGAGGTGAGTGCGCACCTCGACGCCCTCGAAGTGAAGATGGGCAAGAAGCTCGGCCAGGCGGACGACCCGCTCCTCGTGTCGGTCCGCTCCGGAGCCAAGTTCTCCATGCCCGGCATGATGGACACGGTCCTCAACATCGGCCTCTCCGACAAGTCGGTGCAGGGCCTGGCCCAGCAGGCCGGCGACGACCGCTTCGCCTGGGACTCCTACCGCCGTCTGATCCAGATGTTCGGCAAGACCGTCCTCGGCGTCGACGGCGACCTCTTCGAGGAGGCGCTGGAGGCGGCCAAGGCGGCCAAGAAGGTCGCGGTCGACACCGAGCTGGAGGCCGCCGACCTCAAGAAGCTCGTCACCAAATTCAAGAAGATCGTCAAGACCGAGGCGGGCCGGGACTTCCCGCAGGACCCGCGCGAGCAGATGGACCTCGCCATCAAGGCCGTCTTCGACTCCTGGAACGGCGAGCGCGCCAAGCTCTACCGCCGCCAGGAGCGCATCCCGCACGACCTGGGCACCGCGGTCAACGTCTGCTCCATGGTCTTCGGCAACCTCGGCCCCGACTCCGGCACCGGCGTCGCCTTCACCCGCGACCCCGCCTCCGGCCACCAGGGCGTCTACGGCGACTACCTCCAGAACGCGCAGGGCGAGGACGTCGTCGCGGGCATCCGCAACACCGTCGCCCTCGCCGAGCTCGAGTCGATCGACAAGAAGTCGTACGACGAGCTGATGCGGATCATGGAGACGCTGGAGAACCACTACCTGGACCTCTGCGACATCGAGTTCACCATCGAGCGCGGCCAGCTGTGGATGCTCCAGACCCGCGTCGGCAAGCGCACGGCGGGCGCGGCCTTCCGCATCGCCACCCAGCTCGTCGACCAGGGCCTGATCGACGAGGCCGAGGCCCTCCAGCGGGTCAACGGCGCCCAGCTCGCGCAGCTGATGTTCCCGCGCTTCGACGAGGACGCCAAGGTCGAGAAGGTCGGCCGGGGCATCGCCGCCTCGCCGGGCGCGGCGGTCGGCAAGGCGGTCTTCGACTCGTACACCGCGGTGAAGTGGTCCCGCTCCGGCGAGAAGGTCATCCTGGTGCGCCGCGAGACCAACCCCGACGACCTGGACGGCATGATCGCCGCCGAGGGCATCCTGACCTCGCGCGGCGGCAAGACCTCCCACGCGGCCGTGGTCGCGCGCGGCATGGGCAAGACCTGTGTCTGCGGCGCCGAGGAGCTGGAGGTCGACACCAAGCGCCGCCGGATGACCGTGCCCGGCGGGCACGTCGTCGAGGAGGGCGACGTCATCTCCATCGACGGCTCCTCCGGCAAGGTCTACCTGGGCGAGGTCCCGGTCGTGCCCTCCCCGGTCGTGGAGTACTTCGAGGGCCGCATGCACGCGGGCGCCGAGGACGCCGACGAACTGGTCGAGGCCGTGCACCGGATCATGGCCTTCGCCGACCGCAAGCGCCGGCTGCGGGTGCGCGCCAACGCCGACAACGCCGAGGACGCGCTGCGCGCCCGCCGCTTCGGCGCCCAGGGCATCGGCCTGTGCCGCACCGAGCACATGTTCCTCGGCGACCGGCGCGAGCTGGTGGAGCGGCTGATCCTGGCCGACACCGAGGCCGTGCGCGAGGAGTCCCTGAAGGAGCTGCTGCCGCTCCAGAAGCAGGACTTCGTCCAGCTCTTCGAGTCGATGGACGGACTCCCGGTGACCGTCCGCCTCCTGGACCCGCCGCTGCACGAGTTCCTGCCCGACATCACCGAGCTGTCGGTCCGCGTGGCGCTCGCCGAGTCCCGGCAGGAGCCGCACGAGAACGAACTGCGCCTCCTCCAGGCCGTGCACCGCCTGCACGAGCAGAACCCCATGCTGGGCCTGCGCGGCGTCCGCCTCGGCCTGGTCATCCCCGGCCTGTTCACGATGCAGGTCCGGGCGATCGCCGAGGCCGCGGCCGAGCGCAAGGCGGCCAAGGGCGACCCGCGCGCCGAGATCATGATCCCGCTGGTCGGCACCGTCCAGGAGCTGGAGATCGTCCGCGACGAGGCCGACCAGGTCATCGCCGAGGTCGAGGCGGCCACCGGCACGAAGCTCAAGCTGTCCATCGGCACGATGATCGAGCTGCCGCGCGCCGCGCTGACCGCCGGTCAGATCGCCGAGGCCGCCCAGTTCTTCTCCTTCGGCACCAACGACCTGACCCAGACCGTGTGGGGCTTCAGCCGCGACGACGTGGAGGCCAGCTTCTTCACGGCCTACCTGGAGAAGGGCATCTTCGGCGTCTCCCCGTTCGAGACCATCGACAAGGACGGCGTCGGCTCCCTGGTCGCCGCCGCCGCGAAGGCCGGCCGCGCCACCCGCCCCGACCTGAAGCTCGGCGTCTGCGGTGAGCACGGCGGCGACCCGGAGTCGGTCCACTTCTTCCACGAGGTGGGTCTGGACTACGTCTCCTGCTCCCCCTTCCGGATCCCGGTGGCCCGCCTGGAGGCCGGCCGCGCGGCGTCGCGCTCGAAGGGCAGCGACCACCGCTAGACCCGAGCGGGGCGAAGACCCCGGAGTCGCCGTCTGTCACCCGACCACCCTCACCGATCGGCGGCGGCTCCGGTCCACTGGAAAAGGCGGCACCCGTGCGGGGGTGCCGCCTTTCCCGTCCGCGCGCCGGGTCAGCGGGACCCGGCGCTGCGGCGCTTGTTCACCGCCAGCAGCAGTCCGCCGCCGGCCAGCACGACGATCGCGCCGCCCGCCGCGAGGTAGGGCGTGCTGTCGTCGCCGCCGGTCTCGGCGAGGTCGGTGCCCTGCTGCCCGGTGGCCTGGTCGCCGCCGGAGTCCTTGCCGCTGCCGCTGCCGGTGCCCGCGTTGTCGTCGGTCGCCTTCTCCCCGGAGTCGCCGGAGTCACCCGAGCCGTCGGCGGGCTCGAAGCCGGCGGGCGGCTTGTCGCAGCCGACGCCGTCCTTGTCGCGGTCGAGGTGCGCGCCGTAGTGCGGGTCGCCCTCCTTGATGTTGGAGTACCCGTTGGCGTACGCCTCGGTGCAGTTCTTGAACGGGTGGGCGCCGTCGTGCGCCTGGGCGGCGGCCGGCAGGGCGGCCAGGGCCAGCGCGGCGACGGCCACGGCGGCGGGCTTGCGGAGCAGGTTCATCGGGAGTCCCAGGATGGTGTGGATGAGGATCGGTACGGATGAGGAATGGTGTGGATGAGCGGATATGAGGTGACGAAGCTATTGAGGTACCGGAGATGTGGTGGCGATATGAAGGACTCGTGACGCGAACGTGACGTGACTGGACGGTAGCTCTCCGTTCCGGGTCGTGGGGCGCGTACGGTGAGACGGGTCCGGAGCAGGGAAGGAGCCGCTGATGACCGGCTGGAACACGGGCGACATCCCCGGCCTGGACGGGCGGGTCGCCGTCGTCACCGGAGCCAACAGCGGCCTCGGCTACGTGGTCGCCCGGGAACTGGCGCGCAAGGGGGCGCGCGTGGTGCTCGCCTGCCGCAGCGAGGAGCGGGGGAGCGCGGCCGTGGAGCGCCTGCTCGAGGAGGTGCCGGACGCCTCGGTGGAGCCGGGGCGGCTGGACCTCGGGGACCTGGCGGGCATCCGCGAGTTCGCGTACGGGCTGCCGTACGAGCGGCTCGACCTGCTCGTCAACAACGCCGGCGTGATGGCGCTGCCGCACGGGACGACGACGGACGGCTTCGAGACCCAGTTCGGCGTCAACCACCTGGGCCACTTCGCCCTCACCGGGCTGCTGCTGCCCACCCTGCTCGCCACCCCGGGCGCGCGGGTCGTGACCGTCTCCAGCTTTCTGCACGCACTGGGCAACGTCGATCCGCGCGACCTGAACAGCGTGCGGCGGTACGGGCGTTGGACCGCCTACGGCCGCTCGAAATCGGCCAACCTGCTCTTCACCCACGAACTGGCCCGCCGCCTCGCGGCCCGCGACGACGCCTGGGACGTGCGCGCGGTCGCCGCCCACCCGGGCTACGCGCGCACGAACCTCACGACCGCGGGGCCGCGCGCCGAGGGGCGCCGGGTGGCGGCCCGGCTGATGGGGCTGGCCGCCCGGGTCGTCGCCCAGCCCGCGGAGGCGGGCGCGCTGCCCGTCCTGTACGCGGCGACCGCGCCCGGCGTCCCGTCCGACTCCTTCACCGGCCCGTCCTTCGCGATGTGGCGCGGGGCGCCCGCACCGTCCCGGCGGGCGCCCTGGACCCTCGACGACGCGATGGGGGAGCGGCTGTGGGCCGCCTCCGAGCGGCTGACGGGGGTCACCTACGAGGCACTGCGGGGCCTGGACTAGCTCCGGAACGGCCCGCGCACCTCGTAGGTGATCCCGCCGGACGAACTCCCGCTCGTGCCCCGCTGGCTGGAGAAGTACAGCCGGGTGCCGTCGGGTGAGAACGCCGGCCCGGTGATCTCCGAGCCGGACTGCCCGTCGATGCGCAGGAAGGGGGCGACCACGTCGTTCGGCGTGATCACGCAGATCTCCATGGTGCCGCCGTCCTCCGCGACGAACAGGTCGCCGGAGGAGCTGCCGGTGACGTTGTCCACGCCGGTCAGCGGGGCCCCGCCGGACGTCACCAGGGAGTCGTCGTAGGCCAGTTCGACGGTCTGCGCGGCCGCGTCGTACTGCCAGACGCGGTTGTCGCCCTTGGTGGTGAACCAGCAGGTGTCGTCCGCGTAGTAGCAGCCCTCGCCGCCGTTGAAGCGCTTGGCGCCGGAGACCTGGTCGCGGATCGCGGTGGCACCGGAGGGGTCGGGGACCCGCGCCCAGGTCACCGGTCCGCTGGTGGCCGAGCCCGCCACCAGGACCTCCAGCGTGCCGGAGGACAGGTCGCCCCAGGTGGTCGGGCGGAATCGGTAGAAGCAGCCGTCCGTGACGTCCTCCGTCAGGTACACCACCTTGCGGACCGGGTCGGCCGCCGCCGCCTCGTGCTTGAAGCGGCCCATGGCGTCCCGCCGCACCGCGGCCTTCACACCCCACGGGTCGGTCTCGTAGACGTAGCCGCGGTCCACCTCCTCGCAGGACAGCCAGGTGTTCCACGGCGTCCGGCCGCCCGCGCAGTTCTGGCGGGTGCCGGAGAGCACGCGGTACGCCGAGGTGACGGCGCCCGTGGCGGAGAAGCGCACCGCGCTCGCCCCGCCGGAGGGGTTGACCTCCGAGTTGGAGACGTAGATCCAGCCGGAGCCGTCCGGGTAGCAGGCGCCGCCGTCCGGTGCGCTGTGCCAGGTGTACGAGGTGCCCGCGACCTTCTGTCCGGAACGGGCGATCACCCTGCTCGTGAAGCCGGCGGGCAGGCGGAGGCCGTTGGTGTCGGGTGAGCCGAGCGACCCGTACGGTCCGCTGCCGGGCTGTGCGGGGGCGGCGTACGCGGCACCGCGCCACAGGGTTCCGCCGAGGACGGCCGAGCCGCCGACGACGGCCGTGCGCAGGAGGGTACGACGATCCACTGCTGCCTCCGGGTGTCATGGCCTCTCCCGCCGCCGGACGGCGACGGGAGCGTGCGGTCACGGACCCTAGGGCGGCCTGATTGACGGGCCATGGACAACTCGTGACGTGCGGGCGGCACGCGGGCGGCTCAGGCCGTCTGGCCGCCGTCCACCACCAGGTCCGTGCCCACCACCGACGCCGCGTCGTCCGACGCCAGGTACAGCACGGCCGCCGCGACCTCCGCCACCGACGAGACCCGGCCGAGCGGTGTCTCGCCCCGCATGCGCTCGGCCCGGCCCTCCTCCGACTCCCCGGGGCGCAGGGACATCGAGGTCGCCGTGGCGCCGGGGCTGACGGCGTTGATGCGGACGCCGTCCGCGACGTGGTCGATGGCGGCCCCCCGGGTCAGTGCCGAGACGGCCGCCTTCGTGGCGGCGTAGGCCGTGGCGCCCGGGCTGCGCTTGTGCGCACCGAAGGTGGAGGCGATGTTCACGATCGCCCCGCCGCGCGGCTGGGTGCGCATCTGCCGCACCTCGGCCGCGAGGGCGAGGAAGACGCCGGTGACGTTGATGTCGAGCTGCGCGTGCCAGTCCGCCTCGGCCAGGTCGGCCAGGGGGACTCCGCCGCGGAAGACGCCGGCGTTGTTGACCGCCACGTCCAGGGAGCCGAAGTGCGCGACGGTGGCGTCCACGACGGCGCGCACGTCGTCGGGGCGGGAGACGTCGGCGGTGACGGCCAGCGCCTTGCCGCCCGCCGCCTCGATCAGGGCCACCGTCTCGTCGAGCGGTTCCCGCCCGCGTCCGGCGACGACGACGTTCGCGCCCTCGGCGGCGAGGGCGAGGGCGACGGCCCGGCCGATCCCGGAGCCCGCGCCGGTGACGAGGGCGGTCCTGTCGGTGAAGCGCTGGGTGGTCATGAATCTCCCCTTTTTCTTGACCGTTCGGTTCAGTATGGAGGTGTGAGAGAGCGCGGAAGGTCCCCGTCACGGGGAGGTGCTGCCGCGGGTTCTCAGTCGAGCAGCGCGAGTGCCTGTTCCGCCGCGTCCCGCAGCCTGGCCGGGTCCGCCGACGCCTTCCCCACCACCCGCATCCCCTGCAGCAGCACCAGCAGCATGCGGGCGAGGGTGAGCGGGTCGCGGCCGGCGGGCAGTTCGCCCTGGGCCGCGGCCCGGGTCAGCGTCGAGTGCAGCACGGTCTCCAGCCGGTCCCAGTTGCGCTCGACCCGCCGAGCGGCGACCGGGTCGTGCGGGGCCAGCTCGGCGGCGGTGTTGGTGACGAAACAGCCGCGCAGGCGCAGTTCGTCGGCGGTCGCCTCGGCGGCGTAGCGCCGTACCAGGGACCGGACGCCCGGCAGGGCGGCGCCCGGCCGGGACAGGTCCGCCAGCAGATCCGGCAGCAGCCCCTCCTCGTACCGCGCCAGCGCCTTCAGGTACAGCTCGTGCTTGTTGCCGAAGGTCGCGTAGATGCTGGCGCGTCCGACGCCGAGGTGCTCCACGAGGTCGGACATCGACGTCCCCTCGTAGCCGCGCTCCCAGAACAGCTCCAGGGCTGCCCGCAGCGCGGCGTCCGGATCGAACTCCTTGGTCCTGGCCACGCGTCGCAGCCTAGATCAATCTGGAACGAACGGTCAATAAGATTCCGGACGCAGGCCGACGCAGGCCGACGCAGGCCGACGCAGGCCGACGCAGGCCGACTCAGGCCGCCTTCACCTCGTACACCGCCACCCGTACCGCCTCGTCGTCCAGGCACTCCCCGGTGCTGAGGTCGAAGCGCTGCTTGAGCAGCGGGGAGGCGACGAACGGGCGGCCCTGGTGGGTGCCGGTCAGGCCGCGGGAGAGGACCGCGGCACCGGTGAACGGGTCCCGGTTGTCGATGGCGTACAGCCCGCCCTCCCGGTCCCGGAAGAGGGCCACCTGGCCGCCGTCCGGAAGCAGGGCCGCCACGCCCCGGCCGGGGAGCAGGGCGCCGAGGTCGCACGCCGTGAACCAGTCGTCGGTCAGCCGCAGCAGGACCTTGAGGTCGGTCGTCTCGGGTGCCAGGGTCATCGCCGGGTGCTTCCTTCCAGGAGGTCTTCCTCGGTGCGCCGCATGCCGATGTTCAGCAGCGGCAGGTCGGGCTTCATCTGGTCGCGCTCGGGCACGAAGCCCACGACCGGGTCGGGGGTGTCGGGCGCGTTCACGAAGGACACGAACCGGGCCAGCTTCTCCGGGTCGTTGATGGTCTCGGCCCACTCGTCGCGGTAGTGCGAGACGTGGGCGCGCATCAGGGACTCCAGCTCGTCGCAGATGCCGAGCGAGTCGTGCACGACGACGTCCCGTACGTGGTCCAGGCCGCCGGGGATGCGCTCCAGCCAGGTGGAGGTGCGCTCCAGCTTGTCGGCGGTGCGGATGTAGAACATCAGGAACCGGTCGATGAGGCGGACCAGTTCGGCGTCCGAGAGGTCCTGCGCCAGCAGGTCCGCGTGGCGCGGGGTGGCGCCGCCGTTGCCGCCGACGTAGAGGTTCCAGCCGTTGGAGGTGGCGATCACGCCGAAGTCCTTGGACTGGGCCTCGGCGCACTCGCGGGCGCACCCGGAGACCGCCGACTTCAGCTTGTGCGGCGACCTGAGCCCCCGGTAGCGCAGCTCCAGGTCGATCGCCATCCGCACCGAGTCCTGGACGCCGTAGCGGCACCAGGTCTGCCCCACGCAGGACTTCACGGTGCGCAGCGACTTCCCGTACGCGTGCCCCGACTCGAAGCCGGCGTCCACCAGCCGCGCCCAGATCACCGGCAGCTGCTCGACGCGGGCGCCGAACATGTCGATGCGCTGGCCACCGGTGATCTTCGTGTAGAGCCCGAAGTCCCGGGCGATCTCGCCGATGACGATCAGCTTCTCCGGGGCGATCTCGCCGCCGGGGATGCGCGGGACGACGGAGTACGAGCCGTTCTTCTGGAGGTTGGCCAGGAAGTGGTCGTTGGTGTCCTGGAGCGCGGCCTGCTCGCCCTCCAGGACGTAGCCGCTCGCGCCGATCGCCGGGGCCAGGGAGGCGATGATCGAGCCGACCGCCGGCTTGCAGACCTCGCAGCCGTCGCCGCCCCGCGCGCCTTCACGGCCGTGCCGGTCCAGCAGCTCCCGGTAGGAGGTGACCCGCAGGGCGCGGACGATCTCGTACAGCTCCTCGCGGGTCTGCGCGAAGCAGCCGCACAGGCCCTTGTCGACCTCGACGCCACTGGCCTCCAGCTCGGCGGTGACCAGCTGGCCGAGCACCTTGACGCAGGAGCCGCAGCCGGTGCCGGCCTTGGTGCACTTCTTCACCTCGGGCACGGTCGTGCACTGGTGGTCGGTGACCGCGCCGCGGATGCTGCCCTTGGTGACGTTGTGGCAGGAGCAGATCACCGCGTCGTCGGGGAGCGCGGACGGGCCCAGCTGGGCCGGGGCCCCGGCACCGGCGGGCAGGACGAGCGACTCGGGGGAGACCGGCGGGACCGAGCCGGTGAAGGCGCGCAGCGTGCCGTACGCCTCCGCGTCGCCGACCAGGATGCCGCCGAGCAGCGTGCCGTCGCGGCCGACGACCAGCTTCTTGTACAGCCCCGCGCGGGAGTCGGAGTAGACGACGTCCAGGCAGTCCTCGGCGGTGCCGTGCGCGTCGCCGAAGGAGGCCACGTCCACGCCGAGCAGCTTCAGCTTGGTGGACAGGTCGGCGCCGGTGAAGGACGCCTCCTGGGCCGCGATGGTCGCGGCGACGGTCTCGGCCTGCTCGTAACCGGGCGCCACCAGCCCGTACACCCGCCCGTCGGCCGCCAGCGCGCACTCGCCGATCGCGAACACGTGCTCGTCGGTGACCGTGCGGCACCGCTCGTCGACGCTGATGCCGCCGCGCTCGCCGACCGCGAGACCGCAGTCGCGGGCCAGTTGGTCGCGGGGGCGGACGCCGGCGCTGAACACCACCAGGTCGGTGGCGAGTTCGGAGCCGTCGGACAGCTTCATGCCGGTGACGGCGCCGTCGGTGCCCGTCAGGATCTCCTGGGTGCCGACCCCGGTGTGGACGGACAGGCCCATGCCCTCGATGGTGCGCAGCAGCGCCGCGCCGCCGCCCTCGTCCACCTGGACCGGCATCAGACGGGGCGCGAACTCCACGATGTGCGAGGTGAGTCCGAGACCCTTCAGCGCGCCCGCGGCCTCCAGGCCGAGCAGTCCGCCGCCGACCACCGCGCCGGTCGTGGCGGTCCTCGCGTACTCCTCGATGGCGAGAAGGTCCTCGATCGTCCGGTAGACGAAGCAGCCCTCGGCGTCCTTGCCGGGGACCGGCGGGACGAACGGGTAGGAGCCGGTGGCCAGGACGAGGACGTCGTACTCGACGACCAGCCCCGACCGGGCCGTCACCTTCCGCGCGTCCCGGTCGATCGTCTCCGCCGCGTCACCGACCCGCAGCTCGATGCCGTGCTCCTCGATGAAGGCGAGGTCGGTCATCGACAGGTCCTCGGGGGACCTGCCCGAGAAGTACGAGGTGAGCTGGACGCGGTCGTAGGCGGGGCGCGGCTCCTCGCACAGCACGACCACGCGGTGCGTGGCGGTCAGGCCGCGCTCGGCGAGTGCTTCGAGGAAGCGCTGGCCGACCATGCCGTGGCCGACAAGCACGATCGTCGGGGTGTGCCCCGGGGTGGCGGTCATCAGGAGCCTCCGTCATGGGTGAGCAGGTGGAGCAGGGGGCCGCCGTCGGAGGGGAGCGGCTCTGCTCCCTCCCAGGCGCGCGCGAGCGCGCCGACGGTGCCGAGTTCGCCGACCAGGACCCCGCCGACCAGCCGGTCGTCGCGGACGACGACCTTGCGGTACGTGCCCCGGGTGGCGTCGGCGAGCTGCACGACGTCGTCGCCGGGGAGGGGGTCGGTCTCGCCGAACGCGGCGAGGTCGAAGGAGCCGTCCGGCCCGCCGAGGGGGCCGTCCGGCCCGCCGAGTGGGCTGAGGGGCCCGGCGAGGGTGAGGCGGGTCAGGGAGCGGGTGCCGGCGTAGCGGGCGGTGCCGCTCCCGGCGAGGAGTTCGGCCAGCGCGCCGGCCTGTTCGAGGGCGGGCGCGGCCAGCCCGTACACGCGCCCGTCGTGCTGGGCGCAGTCGCCGACGGCGCGGATGTGCGGGTCACTGGTGCGCAGCTCGTCGTCGACGAGGACGCCCTTGCCGACGTCGAGGCCCGCCTCCTGGGCGAGGCCGACGCGGGGCCGGACCCCGCAGGCGAGCACCACGAGGTCGGCGCCCAGCGCGTACCCGTCGGCCAGCTCCACCGACCGGACCGCACCGCCGACGCTGCGCACGTCGCGCACCCGGCACTCGGTGTGCACCTCGACGCCGAGGTCCTCCAGATGGCGCCGCACGAGTGCGGAGGCGGCCGGGTCCAGCTGGCGTTCCATGAGCCGTTCCGCCTGCTGGGCGAGGACGACCTGGGCGCCGCGCACGGCCAGCGCGCGGGCGGCGGAGACCCCGAGCAGCCCGCCCCCGATGACGACCGCCCGCACTCCCGACCGAACCGCCTTCGACAGCCCCAGGCAGTCGTCCAGCGTCCGGAACGCGTGCACGCCCTCGGGCAGCGCGCGGTCCGGGGTGAACAGACCGCGCAGCGGCGGCAGCACGGCGTTGGAGCCGGTGGCCAGGACCAGCGTGTCGTACGCGATCACCGACCCGTCGGCGCACCGCACGGTCCGCCCGTCCCGGTCGATGCCGGTGACCCGGCCGCGCAGCAGCCCGGCGGGTGCCGGCAGGCTGATCACGTCGGGGCCGTACCGTCCGGCCAGCACGTCGGCGAGCAGCACCCGGTTGTACGGGCGGTGCTCCTCGTCGCCGACCAGCAGCGCAGGCGTGCCCAGCTCACCGAGGAGCCGGGCGAGCGTCACGCCCGCCAGCCCGGCGCCGATCACCACCACACGCTCATTCGAGGTCATGGCATCGAGCGTGCGGCGCCGGTGTTACCCGGTCGCATCGCGTCTGTTTCCCGCGGGGAACGCTGCCCTCAGCGGGTGCGGGGGGCGGGTGTGAGGGCCTTTGGAGGTCCGCCGACCGGTCCCGGGACCGGTCGGCGGACCTCCAAAGGCCCTCGGCGAACCTCAGAAGACGCTCATCTCGATGGACGGCACATCCATCCCGTCCATAGGGTCGCGATCATGCCCGACATATCGCTGACCACACTCGTCCTGCTCTGCCTCGCCGCCCTCGCGGCCGGCTGGATCGACGCCGTGGTCGGCGGCGGCGGCCTCCTGCTCCTGCCCGCCCTGCTCCTCGGTCTGCCCTCCGGCACCCCCGCCGCGCACGCGCTGGGCACCAACAAGGCCGTCGCCATCGTCGGCACCACGGGCGCCGCGGTGACGTACGCCCGCAAGGCCCCGGTGGACGTCCGCACGGCCGTCCGCATCGGGCTGGCGGCGCTGGCGGGCTCGTCCGGCGGGGCCTTCTTCGCGGCCGGGATGAGCACGGAGGTGCTGAAGCCGGTCATCATGGTGGTGCTGCTCGCCGTCGCGGCCTTCGTGATCTTCCGCCCGGCCTTCGGCACCGCCCCCGCGACCGGCCCGGCCACCCGCCGCCAGATCCTCGCCGCGATCGGCCTCGCGGGCGTCGGCATCGGCTTCTACGACGGCCTGGTCGGCCCCGGCACCGGCACGTTCCTGGTCCTGGCCCTCACCGCCCTGCTCCACCTGGACCTGGTCACCGCCTCGGCCACCGCCAAGATCGTCAACTGCTGCACCAACGCGGGCGCCCTCGCGACCTTCGCCTGGCAGGGCGCGGTCCTGTGGCAGCTGGCCGCGCTCATGGCGGTCTTCAACCTGGCGGGCGGCATGTTCGGCGCGCACACGGCGCTGAAGAAGGGCAGCGGCTTCGTGCGGGTGGTGTTGCTGACGGTGGTGTTCGCGCTGGTGGCGAACCTGGCGTACGAGCAGTGGGTTGCCTAGGCGCCGGCCCCACCCCGCCCCACCTCCAAC
>NZ_QHJH01000139.1 GCF_003947455.1 Streptomyces sp. WAC 04229
CCCCGCCACTCTTCCGCGAGCCCGCGTCCGCCCCTGCGCCGCGGGGGAGGGAGTGCGTGGCGGCGCAGGGGCGGACGCGGGCTCGCGGAAGAGTGGCGGGGCGCGGCGACGCCTACGCGCTCACCGGCCGGGACCAGGTGGGCGTCGTCTTCGTCAGCCTGCACAGCGCCAGGTAGAGCGGGATGGGCGGGGTGTACGGAACCGTGCCGTCCGGGCGGTGGATGAGGCCGGGAACGCCCGAGGCGTCGGGGACGACCGCTCCGGTGACGTAGCGCGCGGGCGCGGGCCACTCCAGGGCGTAGTCGGAGTCGGACGGAACGATCCACCACCAGTGCGTCTCATCGGCGTAGATGCACCCGACGCGCGGCAGCCTCGGCAGCACCTGTTGGGCGAGGTAGGCGGGTACCGCCACGGCGTCGCAGCCCAGCGGGACCGTCATGCCGTCCGGCACGGGAAGTCGCAGGGGTGTCCCGCAGGCGCGTCGTTCGCGCTGGAGGCGGACCATCGTGTCCAGACCGAGCGGTCGGATGCCGGATGCGGCCCTCACAGCCATTCGGTCCCCGTCCCGCGCCATTCGGTCCCTGGAGCGCGGGGCGGCCGGCGGTGGCCCTCCGCCTCGCCCTCGTCGCCCGTGTCGTCGGCGGGGCCGGGCTTCGGGCGGGCGCCCCAGCCGAGGTCGTTGTGGGGCTCCGACGGGTCGCGCGGGGTGTCGGCCTTGCGCGGCAGCTCCGCCCAGACCAGGAGGCCGGGGCCGTGCTCGTGGGCGCCCCACGCGTCGCACAGGGCGTCGACGAGGAGCAGTCCTCTGCCGTGTTCGTCCTCGGGCTGCTGATCGTCCGCGGGGTGGGGCTGGCCGGGGGCGCAGCCCTCGTCGCGCACGGCTATGCGGACCAGTTCGTCCCCGTCGTGCAGCTCGCAGACTATGTGTCTGCTCGCGGTGTGCACGATCGCGTTGGTCACCAGCTCGGAGACGACCAGGGCCGCGGTGTCGCAGGTGTCCTCGCACACCGACCAGCCGTTCAGCCGAGCCCGGGTCAGGCGTCTCGCCTGCGCGGGGGAACTCGGATGTGCGGCCAGTTCGAAACGGAACCGGCGCTCGGCGGCTGCGGTCCCCGAAGGGCCGGCTCCCATGGCGGCACCGAGGCCCAGGGAGCCCGCGGTGGCGTCTGTTCCTAAGGGCGCGGACGGAATCACGCTTGCCACTATCGCCCCGCCGTGAACACTTGGCAAGTGTCACTCTGAAAAATGCAGAGTGCTGTGTGACGTTCTGGACGGCCGTGGCACACTGCTCGCAACAGCACGTCGAGCGGCGCCACTTCAGTCCGTCGAAAGCCTGCAGAGGTTTTCGAACAGGTCTTCGGATGGCGCCGCCGGGCTGTCCGCACCAGGCACGGGCGCCAAGGCACCGGCGCCGGGCACAGGGACGCAAGGACTCTTCGGGACTCTTCAGGAGGTGGGCGGTGAGTGAGCCGCGGTCCGCGCCGACGGTCGGCCAGGTGGTACTCGGCCGGCGCCTGCTGGACCTGCGGGAACGCGCGGGCCTCAAGCGTGAGGAAGCCGCCCGCATCCTGCGCGTCGCCCCCGCCACCGTCCGCCGGATGGAGATGGCCGAGGTCGCGCTCAAGATCCCGTACCTCCAGCTCCTGCTGAAGGCGTACGGCGTCGGGGACGAGGAGGCCGAAGCCTTCGTGGGGCTGGCCGAGGACGCCAACAAGCCGGGGTGGTGGCAGCGCTTCCACGACATCCTGCCCGGCTGGTTCTCGCTGTACGTCAGCCTGGAGGGCGCCGCCGCCCTGATCCGCTCCTACGAGCCGCACTTCGTCCCGGGAGTGCTGCAGACGGAGGACTACGCGCGTGGCGTGCTGCGCTCCGGGGCCGTCGGGCAGACCAGGCCCGACGACATCGAGCGCCACGTCGACCTGCGCATGCAACGCCAGGAACTGCTCACCCGCAAGGACGCGCCCCGGCTGTGGGTCGTGATGGACGAGACCGCGCTGCGCCGCCCCGTCGGGGGCCCGGAGGTGATGCGTGCCCAGATCGACAGGCTGCTCGAGGCCACGAAGCTGCCCAACGTGACGCTGCAGGTCGCCCCGTTCTCCAACGGGCCGCACCCCGGCACCTACGGGCCCTTCGTGCTGTTCCGATTCGCCATGCCGGAACTGCCGGACATGGTCTACAGCGAGTACCTGACCGGCGCCGTCTATCTGGACGCGCGCGCCGAGGTGGCGACCCATCTCGAGGTCATGGACCGCATGGCGGCGCAGGCCGCCACGGCACATCGCACGAAGGAGATCCTCCGGGATCTCCGCAAGGAGCTGTGAATGAACCGCATCAAACCCCAGCGCCCGCCACGGACCCGCGGCGAGCGGATCTACAACGGCATGCCCGCCGGCGAGCTGGGCAGCGAGGGCTGGCACAAGCCGTGGAGCGGCGGCAACGGAGGCAACTGCCTGGAGGCCATGAAGCTCGCCGACGGCCGGATCGCGCTCCGGCAGTCCACCGACCCGGAGGGACCGGCGCTGATCTACACCTCCGCGGAGATGACGGCCTTCATCGAGGGAGCGAAGGCGGGAGAGGCGGACTTCCTGCTGTCCTGAGACGTGTGTCTTGATCTTGTTGTTCTTAAGCTTGCTGGCACTGATCTGACCCGACCTGATTGCCTCTAGCGGCCCGTCACCGGCGGGCCGCTCAGACCCTCATCGGCCGGTCGTGGGGCCCCACGGGGGCGGGGAGCCGAGTGCGGCCGCCGGACAGGTGGCGGTCGACGGCCGCCGCCACCGCCCGTCCCTCCGCGATCGCCCACACGACGAGCGACTGCCCGCGCGCCGCGTCCCCCGCGGCGAACACCCCCGGAACACCGGTGGCGAATTCCTGGTCCCGGGCGATCGTGCCCCCGGACTCCAACGTCAGCCCCAGCCCGTCGACCAGCCCGTCCTCCCGGTCGGGCCCCGAGAAGCCGAGGGCGAGCAGGACGAGGTCGGCGGGGAGCGTGCGCTCGGTACCGGGCAGCGGACGGCGCCCCGCGTCCACCCCGACCAGGTGCAGCGACCGCACGTGCCCCGCGTCGTCCCCGGTGAAGCGGAGCGTGGACGCCGCGAACAGCCGCGCGTCCGCGTCCGCCGCCGGCGCGGACCGCAGGTCGCGTGCCTCCTCGTGCGCAGCCGACAGCCGGTAGAGCCGCGGATAGACCGGCCACGGCTCCGCCTCCTCGTCCCGTTCCGCACCCGGCTGCGCGTAGATGTCCAGCTGGGTCACGGACGCCGCCCGGTCCCGTACCGCCGTGCCCAGACAGTCCGCGCCGGTGTCGCCGCCGCCGACGATGACGACGTGCTTCCCCGCTGCGGACAGCGGGGAGCGCTCCAGGTCCCCCTCGCACACCCGGTTGGCCAGCGGCAGGTACTCCATCGCCTGGTGGATCCCCGTCAGCTCCCGCCCGGGCACGGGCAGCTCGCGCCAGGCGGTCGCCCCGGTGGCGACCACCACGGCGTCGTAACGGCTCCGCAGCTCCGCCGCGCCCACGTCCCGGCCGACCGCGGTCGACGTCCGGAACTTCGTCCCCTCCGCCCGCATCTGCTCGATACGCCGCTCCAGATGCCGCTTCTCCATCTTGAACGCGGGGATGCCGTACCGCATCAGCCCCCCGATCCGGTCGTCCCGCTCGAACACCGCCACCGTGTGCCCGGCCCGGGTCAGTTGCTGCGCCGCCGCCAGACCGGCGGGCCCGGAGCCGATCACCGCCACCGTCTTCCCGGAGAGCCGGTCCGGCGGCCGTGGCGGGGTGAAGCCCTCCTCCCAGGCGCGGTCGGCGATCGCGCACTCGACGTTCTTGATGGTCACGGCCGGCTGGTTGATGGCGAGGACGCAGCCCGCCTCGCACGGCGCGGGGCACAACCGGCCGGTGAACTCGGGGAAGTTGTTCGTGGCGTGCAGCCGCTCGCTCGCCGCCCGCCAGTCCGACCGGGCCACCAGATCGTTCCAGTCCGGGATCAGGTTGCCCAGCGGGCAGGCCTCGTGGCAGAAGGGGACGCCGCAGTCCATGCAGCGGTCGGCCTGCGCGCCGACGATCGGCAGCAGCGCGCCCGGGACGTACACCTCGTCCCAGTCCTGCACCCGCTCCTCGGCCGGCCTGCGGGGCCACTCCTCGCGGGGGGTCGTCAGGAAACCCTTCGGATCGGCCATGGCCCTCTCCCTTGCGTGCGGGGTGGCTGGCCGTGCGGCGCTCTGCGTTCGGGGCGGCGCTCTTGCGCCCCACGATACGTCCGGCCCGCCCCGGAGGCAGAGCGCCGCTCGCCCTTCCCGCGCTCCGAGCGGGAGGGCGGCGCCCGCTCCCTCAGCGAAGGGCGAGCACATAGGCCACCGCCGCCGCGGCCGAGGCGATCGTCCGGACGTGGTTCCACGCCGTCCACTCGCGCACGTACGCGGTCCACCGGTCGGCCGCCTGCGCGGAGCCCGGCTCCACTGCGAGCAGGGCGGTGTTGCGCGGCACATTGGCGGCCACGGTCACCCCGAACGACCCGATCAGATACAGCGCGCTGCCCAGCAGTAGCTCCACCGCGGCCTCCTCCGGCCACAGCGCGAACGTCACCACGGCGATCACCGCGGCCAGCACCGCCGTCCCGAGGAACACCGCCATGAACGGCGGCCGCACCGCCGCCTTGTTGATCGAGTTCATCGCGGAGACCCCCTGAGCCGGCGGCAGCGCGTCCAGCCCCCGCATGACGAAGGTCGAGAAGGCGCAGAACACCCCGGCCGTCAGACCGGCCCCGAGCACACCCAGCACCGTCAGCACGAAATACGGTCCGTCGATCATGTCGCGTCAACTCCCACCCGTCGACCGGTCGCCCGACCGGCGCCGTCCGCCGTCGGTCACCCCAAGTCAACCGCCGCGCGAGCACGGTGACCATGGCCGACCCGCGCCCGCCCATGCGCGAGCGTCCAAGCCGGCGCACCGGCGAGTGACGCATCATGGGCGGGTGCGACTGGAAGCGATCACCTGGGACCGGCTCGGCGACCAGCTCGCCGAGCGCCTCCTCGACCTCGAACCCGCGGACGGCAGCGCCTGGACCCGCGTCGCCCTCGACGGCGCCCCGGCAGCCCGCCCCGGCGACCTCGCCGAACGCGTCTCCGAGGCGCTGCGCGTCCGCGGCCGACCCTCCCTCGTCGTCGGGACGGAGGGCTTCCTGCGCCCCGCGTCGCTGCGCCTGGAGTACGGGCACCGGGACACCGAGTCCTACTACAACGGCTGGTACGACATCGGCGCCCTGTGGCGCGAGGTCTTCGACCCCCTCGGGCCCGAGGGGAACGGGCGGGCCCTGCCCGACCTGTGGGACCCGGTCACCGACCGCGCCACCCGCAGTCCCCACGTCCAACTCCCTCCCGGAGGTGTGCTGCTGCTGCACGGCCCGTTCCTGCTGCGTCACTGGTTCCCCCTCGATCTGAGCGTCCATCTCGTCCTCACCCCCGGAGCGCTGCGCCGCCGGACCGCGGAGGCCGAGCGGTGGACCCTGCCCGCCTTCGAGCGCTACGACGAGGAGACCGACCCCGCCGGTACCGCCGACGTCGTGGTGCGGGCCGACGATCCACGGCACCCCGCGTGGAGCGGCTGACAGGTTCCTCGCGTCGGTTTCACCAAAGCGCTTTTATATGCGCATGCATGTAACTAGGCTGCGGGCATGACCACTCACTCCGGCGATGCCGCCGTGACCACCGATGCCCGCAACTCCGCCGCCTCCTTCGACGAACCGGTCCGCGCCCTGCTGGACGGCAAGAACTTCGCCTCGGTCGCCACGCTCGGTCCCGACGGCGCCCCGCAGAACTCCGTGGTCTGGATCAAGCGCGAGGGCGACACGGTGCTCTTCTCCTCCGTGGACGGACGCCAGAAGGTGCGCAACCTCCGCCGGGATCCGCGCATCAGCCTGTCGGTCTACGACCTGGCCAACCCGTACACCTCGGTGGAGATCCGCGGCACCGCCGAGATCGTCCCCGACGAGGGGAAGAGACTTCCGCGCGACCTCTCGCACAAATACCTCGGCATAGACCCGCCGGCGGAGAAGGACGAGGAGACCCGTGTGATCATCCGTGTCGTGCCACGGAAGATCGTGAGCTTCTCGGCCTGATCGGCGCGGTGCCCGAACCGCTCGCTCCTCCCTCAGAGCCAGCCGTTGCGCCGGAAGCCGCGGTGCAGCGCCAGGCAGGCGACGGCTATCACCCCGATGACCAGGCCGTAGCCGTACCGCCAGCGCAGCTCGGGCATGTGGTCGAAGTTCATGCCGTACACCCCGCAGACCATCGTGGGGACGGCGACGATCGCGGCCCAGGCGGTGATCTTCCGCATGTCCTCGTTCTGCGCGACCGTCACGCGGGCGAGGTGTGCCTGGAGGATGGAGTTGAGCAGCTCGTCGAACGCGGCGATCTGCTCGACGGCCCGCAGCAGGTGGTCGGAGACGTCACGGAAGTACGCCTGTATCTCCGGGTCGACCACCCGGAACGGCCGGGTGGCCAGCTCCTCCAGTGGCCGGCTGAGCGGTACCACGGCCCGCCTCAGTTCGAGCAGTTCACGCTTGAGCTGGTAGATCCGTCCCGGGTCGATCCGCGCGCCGTTCTCCGCGAAGACCTCCGTCTCCACATGGTCGACGTCCGCCTGGACCGAGTCGACGACGGTCAGGAAGTCGTCCACCACGTGGTCCGCGATCGCGTGCAGCACCGCCGACGGCCCCTTGGCGAGCTGCGCGGGATCGGACTCCAGCTCCTCTCGCAGCGGGCCCAGGGAGCCGTGCCGCCCGTGGCGCACGGTGATCACGAAGTCCTGGCCGACGAACACCATGATCTCGCCGGTGCTCACCACCTCGCTGGTGGCCGTCAGCTCCTCGTGCTCCAGGTAGCAGACGGTCTTGAACACGGCGAAGAGCGTCTCGCCGTACCGCTCCACCTTCGGCCGCTGGTGGGCCTCGATCGCGTCCTCCACCGCCAGCGGGTGCAGATCGAACAGCTCCGCGACGCCGGCGAACTCCTGGTCCGTCGGCTCGTGCAGGCCGAGCCAGACGAAGCCCGCGGCGCGCTTGCGCATCCTGGCCACCACGTCGACCGGATCGCCGCCCTCGGGGGTGCGGACACCGTCCAGGTAGGTCACGCAGTTCACCACCGAGGAACCCAGCGGGGAGCGGACCGGGTGGCTCAGGTCCACCCGCCGTCGACGGCGGCCCAGCTGTGCCACCTTGCGCAGGCCGCCGGCCTTTCCCAGGCCGGTGACCTTGCGCAGATTCCCTGCCATGGTCATCCGAATCTCCTCGCGTGGGTCCCCTCGCGCCGTGCTTCCCGCGCCTTGGCAGGCCAGTTTGCCAGTCGAGCGGGAACGCCGTCCGGGCCTGTGGAAACGGAGCATTCCGCTTCCTTCCCGGCTGTGGACGAACCGCCGGCCGCACACCGCCGGAGCCTCCCCGACCGGCCGTCCGGGGTAGGGGGCGGCGAGGCGTGCGGCGCCCTCGCGCCGGAGCGTCGCCCCCTTCCGGCAAGCCGGACAACTGGGATGATCGCAGCATGACGCGAACCGACGGATACCTCCTCGACAACCGGCAGGCCGAGGCTGCGAAGCGTTTCGACGCCTTCGCCAAGCTCTTCGACCCCACCACGTTCCGGCACCTCGAGACGCTCGGCGTCGGACCCGGCTGGCGCTGCTGGGAGGTCGGGGCCGGCGGAACCTCCGTGGTGACGTGGCTGGCCAAGAAGGTCGGGCCGACCGGCAGGATCCTCGCGACGGACATCGACACCTCGCGGGTCGCTCCGGCCGGGCGCCCGCCGGTCGAGGTGCGCGTGCACGACGTGGGCGCGCAGGAGCCGCCGGGGGAGGGGTTCGACCTGGTGCACGCGAGGCTGGTGCTCGTCCACGTCCCGGACCGGGAGCGGGCGTTGCGGTCGATGGTCAAGGCCCTGCGTCCCGGTGGCCGCCTCCTGGTCGAGGACGCCGATCCCGCCCTGCAGCCCCTGCTCTGCCCCGACGAGCACGGCCCCGAGCAGCAACTGGCGAACCGCCTCCGGCAGGGCTTCCGCCAGCTGCTGTCCCGCCGCGGAGCCGACCTCTCCTACGGCCGCCGGCTGCCGCGCCTGCTCCGGGAGGCCGGACTGCGCCGCGTGGAGGCCGACGCCTACTTCCCGGTCACCTCGCCCGCGTGCGCCGCCCTGGAGTCGGCGACCGTCCGTCAGATCCGCGACGAGTTGGTCGGCGAGGGAGTGGCCACGCACGACGACATCGACCGGCATCTCGCCAACGTCGCGTCCGGCGGCATGGACCTGGCGACGGCTCCGATGATCTCGGCGTGGGGGCGCAAGGCGTAAGGAGCACCCGCCGGTGGCCTCGTCGCCCTCCTCATCGGCCCTGGCCGTCCCGTCACTCCGTCGGCCCGTCACCGGGGTCACCTGTCGGCCCGTCACTCCATCGGCCCGTCTCCCCGGTCACCTGTCGGCCCGTCACCCCGGCCATCCCGTCGGCCCCTCGGCCCGGATGTCCGGTTCAGGCATGCTCACGTCGGAGGGCACGGGCTCATGCCTGCCGCGTCCCCGCCGCTGATCATTCGACCGCTCGCGGAGGTCTCCCGCCCACCCGTTCGACCGCCGTCGCTCCCGCCCGGCACCCCGCGGCCGCCGCCTCCTCGGGCGTCGCGCCCGCGAGCAGCGCGGCGAGGAACGCGCCGGTGAAGGCGTCACCGGCGCCCGTGCTGTCCCGCGGTGACGCAGGGGCAGCGGGGACCCGGGCGCGCACGGCGCCGGCCCGGGCCACCAGGGCGCCCTCCGCCCCCTGCTTGGAGACCACCAGCGGAACGTGCCGGCTCAGCTTGGCCGCCGCGTCCGCGGCATCGGGCAGCCCGGTCAGCAGGCATGCCTCGTCACGGCTCGGCAGCAGGACGTCCACCCCCTCGACCAGACCCAGGAAACGGGCAACGCCCAGCCCGGCGAGGAACCCCGCCGAGGCCGGGTCCAGGCTGACCGGCACCCCGCGCGCGCGGGCCGCGGCCAGGGCGACCGACACCAGAGCGCGGCTCGGTTCCGCGAACAGGAGGTAGCCCGACAGGTGCAGCCGGGCGACGCCGTCGAGCAGCGCGTCCGACCAGTCGCCCGGCCCGATCCGCAACGAAGCCCCGCTGTCCGTGAGGAAGGTCCGCTCGGCCGAGTCGCCCGTGTCGACCAGGCAGATCACCGTCCCCGTCGGCGCCGACGGGTCGACCACCAGCTGCGGACGCACCCCACAGGCCGTCAGCTCCCGCTCGTGCCAGCCGGCCGCGTCGGCGCCGACCCGGCCCAGCAGCCGGACGTTCCCGTACCCCGCCCAGGCCGCCCAGCAGGCCACGTTGGCACCCGCACCGCCGGGCAGTCGACGGATCGAGGCGGCCGTGTCCGTACCGGCGGCCAGCGGCCCCCGGTGGCGGGCGACCACGTCGGTGACGACATCGCCGACGACCAGCAACGCCCCGCCCGGCGACACGGTCACGCCCGGGCCCAGGCCGTCGCGATGCGGGCCGCCAGCCGTACGTTTCCGCGCACCGCCGCCAGATTGGCGCTCAGCGAGGCGCCGTCGGTGTGGCGCACCAAGTGGTCCAGGAGAAACGGGGTGACCGCCTGCCCGGTCACCCCCTCCGCCTCGCACGCGCGCAGCGCGTCGGCCAGCACGCGTGCGTGCAGCGCGGGATCCAGCTGCTCCTCCTCGGGCACCGGATTGGCGACCACGAACGCGGACCGCGGCCCGTCCAGCGCGTCCTGCGCCCGCATGACGGCCGCCACCTGCTCCGGGCTGTCCAGCGTCCAGTCCACCGGGTGCCCGGAGTCGGACAGGTAGAAGCCGGGGAAGCGGTCCGTGCCGTAGCCCGCCACCGAGACGCCGAGCGTCTCCAGCCGTTGCAGGGTCGCCGGTACGTCCAGGATGGACTTCACCCCCGCGCACACCACGGTGATCCGGGTGCGTGCCAGCAGGCCCAGGTCGGCCGACTCGTCCTGCGTCACCGTCCACTCCCGGTGCACACCGCCCAGCCCACCGGTCGCGAACACCCGCACGCCCGCCAGAGCCGCCAGCAGCGCGGTCGCCGACACGGTGGTCGCGCCGCTCGCTGCGGCCGCCACCGCGAGCGGCAGGTCCCGGTGGCCCAGCTTGCGGATGCCGTCCTCGTTGGCGACCCGCTCCAGTTGCTCCTTGTCGAGGCCCACATGAGGCCGCCCGTCCAGGACGGCGATCGTCGCCGGGACGGCGCCCTCCCGACGGACCACGTCCTCCAGCTCCCTGGCCACCAGCAGATTGCGCGGGCGCGGCAGCCCGTGCGCGATGATCGTGGACTCCAGGGCCACCACGGGCTCACGCGCGTCGATCGCCGCCCGTACCTCTTCCGACACCACCAGCATCACGCGCCTGCCTCCTGTCCGACGGTCTCCCTCGGCTCCGGTCTCCCTCATCCCTGGCGGGCGACGGACCGGGTCAAACCCCCGAGAGGCCGCACCGGCCTCTTGCGGGTTCCGGCGCAGGGCACCAGCCTGGTGACCATGACGGACAACACGGCACGTCTCGACCACGTGGTGCTCTGGGTCCACGACCCGGTCGCCGCGGCAGGGTTCTACGAGAAGAACCTGGGGCTGGAGCCCTTGCGGCTCACCGAGTACGCCGCGGGGACCGTGAGTTTTCCTTCCGTGCGGCTCAACGAAGAGACCATCCTCGATCTCGCGCCGCACTCCCTCGCGGCAGGCATGCGGGTCGTGCCCGGCGCCGACGAGAGCGCGGGGCATCCCGTCAACCACATCTGCCTGTCCCTGCCCGCGCACGAGTTCGACGCGCTGCGCGACCGCCTTGAGGAGCAGTCCGTCCCGGTCTCGGAGCTCTCCCACGACTCCTACGGCGCCCGCGGCATGGCCCGGCGCAGCTTCTACTTCGGCGACCCGGACGGCAACATCATCGAGGCCAGGCACTACGACTAGCTCCGCCCGCCACCGGCATCCCGGGGCCCGCGCTCAGAACAGGGGCTCGGGCAGCACGCCCTCCAGCGCGAGCAACCGCCGCTTGGTCTCCACCCCGCCGCCGAACCCGCCGATGCCCCCGTCGCTCTCCACCACGCGGTGGCAGGGCACGACGACCGGCAGCGGATTGGCGCCCATGGCCATGCCGACAGCCTGGGCCGCGCCCGGCTGGCCCACCCGGCCGGCCAGGTCGCCGTACCCGACGACCGAGCCGTAAGGGACGCCGGAGGCCAGCTCACGCAGTACCTCCCGGTTGAAGCCCGAGATCAGCGACCAGTCCAGCGGCAGGTCGAAGTCCTGCCCGGCCCCCGCGAAGTACGACGCCACCTGGCGTATCGCCTCGGCCAGCAGCGGGGAGCCGGGGGCCTCCACGGGCTCCGTGCCCAGCCGGGCCGCGAGCCGTTCGAGCGCCTGGTCGCGGACGGCGTCGGTGGCGTGGAACACGACGTTGACCAGACCGTCGGGGGTGGCGGCCAGCATCAGCGGACCGATGTCGGTGCCGACGACGGTCCACACGACGCGCTGTTCGTACTGCCCAGGGCTGTCCATGCGCCCACGGTACGGCCGGCCACTGACAATGCCCGGGACGGCGGCCTGCGCGGCCGGTCCGTCCCGGGCATGAAGGGGGTCAGCGCAGGGACGAGTACACGTCCTCGCCGACGGCGTCCCGCACCACGTCCGGCTTGTTGGTGATGATGCCGTCGACGCCGTACCCCGCCACCCGCCGCGCGGCGGCAGCGGTGTCCACCGTCCAGGTCAAGACCTCCATCTGCTTGCCGTGCGGCCCCTTGAACGCGTGCACCGAGGCCACGTAGGACATGGAGAGGGAGCCGTGCGAGGGATTGATCTGGTCCGTGAACTCGGCGTACTCGGGCAGGTCCGACACGAGAGGCGTGCCGAGGAAGCCCGTCTTGACGGCCGGCTTGAGCTTGTGGACCGTCCGGATGCTGTCCGCGCTGAAGCTCTGCACCACCAGCCGGCCGGTCACATGGCGGCGGTCGAGCCAGCCCTCGTTGGCGAGCACCTTGAGGGTCTGCTGCTCGATGCCCGGGTACAGGCCGGGGCTCTTCAGCTCCAGCAGCAGCTTCTGGTGGTTGTGCTCCACACGGTCCACGTACTGCTTCAGGGTCGGCACGCGCGCGCCCGCGTACCGGGACCCGAACCAGCTCCCCGCGTCCAGCCGCGCGATCTCCGCGGCGGTGAAGTCCTTCACCTTCCAGGGGGACCGGCCGGGGAAGACCTCCTCCACGTCGGTGGTACGCCGCAGGTCGTCGTCGTGCATGACGACGAGTTCGCCGTCCTTGGTGCGCTGGACGTCGTTCTCCACCCAGCGGATGCCCAGCTCCGCCGCCTTGTCGACGGCGGCCAGCGTGTTCTCCGGCGCGTAGGCCGAAGCGCCCCGGTGCGCGACGACCGTGGGCCCGTCGTCGCCGGTCCCGGTGTCCCGGGCGTGCGAGAGGGGCGCCGTCAGGGCGACTCCCAGAAGCGCGGTGGTCGTGACGGCAACTGTGCGCACGTGCATGCGTACTCCTCGCGTCGAGCGATCACGGACAGCTCCACTGTGACACCGGAGAGTCAACGGGAGAGGGGTACAGAATGGCCGCTGGCTGAATGGAGTTGCTCAACTACGCTCACCGGGGCGGCACAAGTGGGGCGAGGCCGTGATTCTTTGCCGGAGAATCGTTCGACCATTCCGGTGGGCGTCATACTCTCTGCCTCGGCCCCGGTCGTTCGCTCAGGCCCGCGAGAGGGTGCACATCAGGAGAATCCGGTACTCCACCGGGGCGTAAGAAGGCGGAAGGGCAGCCGCAGATGCAAGGCACGGTCGACGGATTCAACTACGGACTCGTCACACCACTGGTGGCCTACCTCATGGCGTGCCTCGGCGGTGCCCTCGGTCTGCGCTGCACCACGAGGGCCATGCTGGTCACCCGTTCCTGGCGCCCCGGGTGGCTCGCCCTGGGCTCGGCGGCGATCGGCTCCGGCATCTGGACCATGCACTTCATCGCGATGATGGGGTTCACGATCGAACACACACCGATCCGCTACGACTGGCTGATGACCTTCGCCAGCCTGGCCGTCGCCATCGTGATGGTGGGGATCGGGATCTTCATCGTCGGCTACCGCGGCGCCCGCGGGACCGCCCTGTTCACCGGCGGCACCGTCACAGGCCTGGGGATCGCCTCGATGCACTACCTGGGTATGGCGGGGATGCACCTGGACGGACAGCTGACCTACAACACGTTCACCGTGTCCGTGTCCGTCGTCATCGCCATGGCCGCCGCCACCGCCTCACTGTGGGCGGCCGGACAGGTCCGGGGCTTCCTGTGGAGCGTGGGCGCCGCCCTGATCATGGGGCTGGCCGTCACCGGCATGCACTACACGGGCATGGCCGCGCTCGACGTCCATGTCAGCGGCACGTCCGAGCCCAGCGTCGGGGGATCGCCCGCCGAGCTCCTCGCCCCGATGCTGATCGGGCCCCTCGCCTTCCTCGTCCTGGCCGGCGTCGTCGTCCTGCTCGACCCGCTGATGGTCATGGGCAAGCCCGCCGCCCCGCCCGTCGAGCGGAAGCCCGGCATCCCCGCCCACTCCGAGATCCCGCGCACCCTCCACCGTCCGGCCCGCCATCCGGCCCGCCACCTGCGCCGCCCCCTTGCCCACCGGCGCTCCCGGGCCCCGCAGAACCGCTGATCCGGACCCGTTGTCAGTGGGGGGTCGTACGGTGGAACCCATGCGGCCCGTTTCCCAGATCGAACGCACGGTGGCGCCCTTCGAGGTCGTCAGCCCCTACCAGCCGAACGGCGACCAGCCGGCGGCCATCGCCGAGCTGGCCCGGCGAGTCGAAGCAGGCGAGAAGGACGTCGTCCTGCTCGGCGCGACCGGCACCGGCAAGTCCGCCACCACCGCGTGGATGATCGAGAAGCTCCAGCGGCCCACCCTGGTCATGGCGCCGAACAAGACCCTGGCCGCCCAGCTGGCGAACGAGTTCCGCGAACTGCTGCCGAACAACGCCGTCGAGTACTTCGTCTCGTACTACGACTACTACCAGCCCGAGGCCTACGTCCCCCAGTCGGACACCTACATCGAGAAGGACTCCTCGATCAACGAGGAGGTGGAGCGGCTGCGGCACTCCGCGACCAACTCGCTGCTCACCCGCCGGGACGTCGTCGTGGTCGCCTCCGTCTCCTGCATCTACGGCCTCGGCACCCCCCAGGAGTACGTGGACCGCATGGTCCCCCTCCGGGTCGGCGAGGAGCACGACCGGGACGAGCTGCTGCGCCGCTTCGTCGACATCCAGTACACGCGCAACGACATGGCCTTCGCCCGCGGCACCTTCCGCGTGCGCGGCGACACCATCGAGATCTTCCCGGTCTACGAGGAGCTCGCCGTCCGCATCGAGATGTTCGGTGACGAGATCGAGGCCCTGTCCACCCTCCACCCGGTCACCGGCGAGATCATCAGCGACGACCAGCAGCTCTACGTCTTCCCCGCCTCCCACTACGTCGCGGGCCCCGAGCGCCTGGAGCGGGCGGCCAACGACATCGAGAAGGAGCTGGCCGAGCGCCTGACCGAGCTGGAGAAGCAGGGCAAGCTCCTGGAGGCCCAGCGACTGCGGATGCGCACGACGTACGACCTCGAGATGCTCCGCCAGATCGGCAGCTGCTCCGGGGTGGAGAACTACTCGATGCACTTCGACGGCCGCCTCCCCGGCTCCCCGCCGAACACACTGCTGGACTACTTCCCGGACGACTTCCTGCTCGTCATCGACGAGTCGCACGTCACCGTGCCGCAGATCGGCGCCATGTACGAGGGCGACGCCTCCCGCAAGCGCACGCTGGTCGACCACGGCTTCCGGCTGCCCTCCGCACTCGACAACCGACCGCTGAAGTGGGAGGAGTTCCAGGAGCGTATCGGGCAGACCGTCTACCTGTCCGCGACTCCCGGCGCCTACGAGCTCTCCCGCTCCGACGGTGCCGTGGAGCAGATCATCCGCCCCACCGGCCTCGTCGACCCGGAAGTCGTCGTCAAGTCCACCGAGGGCCAGATCGACGACCTGGTGCACGAGATCCGCAAGCGAACCGAGAAGGACGAGCGGGTCCTGGTCACCACCCTCACCAAGAAGATGGCCGAGGACCTCACCGACTACTTCCTGGAACTGGGCATCCAGGTCCGCTACCTGCACAGCGACGTCGACACCCTGCGCCGCGTCGAACTGCTGCGTGAACTGCGCGCCGGTGAGTACGACGTCCTGGTCGGCATCAACCTGCTGCGGGAGGGCCTCGACCTGCCCGAGGTGTCCCTGGTGGCGATCCTCGACGCCGACAAGGAGGGCTTCCTGCGCTCCGGCACCTCGCTGATCCAGACCATCGGCCGCGCGGCGCGCAATGTCTCCGGCCAGGTCCACATGTACGCCGACAAGATCACGCCGGCGATGGAGAAGGCGATCGACGAGACCAACCGCCGACGCGAGAAGCAGGTCGCGTTCAACAAGGCGAACGGCATCGACCCGCAGCCGCTCCGCAAGAAGATCAACGACATCGTCGCGCAGATCGCCCGCGAGGACGTCGACACCGAGCAGCTGCTCGGCTCCGGCTACCGCCAGGTGAAGGAGGGGAAGGGCGCCAAGGCCCCCGTGCCCTCCCTCGGCGGCCAGGCGGCGGCTGCGAAACCGGCCAAGGGCCGGGGCAAGACCAGGGAGACGGTGCCGACCGACCGTCCCGCCGCGGAGCTGGCCGAACAGATCGAGGAACTGACCAACCGCATGCGGGCGGCCGCCGCCGACCTCCAGTTCGAGATCGCGGCCAGGCTGCGCGACGAGGTCTCCGAGATGAAGAAGGAACTGCGTCAGATGAGGGAGGCGGGCCTGGCCTGAGGCTCCGACGGGCACGGGCTGTGTTGCAAGACCGACACAAAGTGCGGACCGGGGTGGGGCACTGTCAGTGCCCGTGCGTAGGGTTCGGGTCAACCGCGGGCTCCGCGGCAACAGGGGACAGCTCGAGAGGGGATCAGCGCGTGACCGTCAACATGACCAAGGGTCAGGCCATCAGTCTGCAGAAGAACGACGGCGGCAGCCTGACGTCGGTGCGCATGGGTCTCGGCTGGCAGGCGGCTCCCCGGCGCGGCCTGTTCGGCTCCCGCACCCGGGAGATCGACCTGGACGCCTCCGCGGTCCTGTTCGCGGACAAGCAGCCGGTCGACGTCGTCTTCTTCCGCCACCTCGTGAGCGACGACGGCTCGGTGCGCCACACCGGGGACAACCTCGTCGGCGGTGTCGGCCAGGGCGGCGACGACGAGGCGATCCTCGTCGACCTCCAGCGCATCCCGGTCCACATCGACCAGATCGTCTTCACCGTGAACTCGTTCACCGGCCAGACCTTCCAGGAAGTGCAGAACGCGTTCTGCCGCCTGGTCGACGAGACCAACGGGCAGGAACTCGCCCGCTACACGCTGGCCGGCGGCGGCGCCTACACGGCGCAGATCATGGCCAAGGTGCACCGCGCGGGCCAGGGCTGGTCGATGACCGCCATCGGTACCCCGGCCAACGGCCGCACCTTCCAGGACCTGATGCCGGCGATCCTGCCGGTCCTCTGACGAGCGACGAAGCAGGAATGCCGGTCCTGCGAGGGGCCGGCCGAACACCCCGTCCCGCGAGCGGGACGGACGAGCGCCGCACGGCACACCACGAGTGACGCACGAGTGACACAGGGGGACAGGCGATGACGGCCGAGCTGACGCGGGGACAGAACCACCCGCTTCCCCGGACCCGTCTGGAGATCCGGGTCTCGGCCGGCACACCGATCGTGGCCGGGGCCACGCTCGGCGACGAGAAGGGCAAAGTGCACGGGGCCGAGTGGGTGGCCCACCCGGGCGCCCCCACCCTGGCGGGCCTGGAGGTCTCCAGGCAGGCGGCCGCCGACCACCGCCTCGCGGTGGACCTGGACGCGCTCCCGGACACCGTGCACCGCGTGAGCGTGCTGCTCGCCCTGCCCGCCGCCGGGCAGGGCCCGGTCCGCTTCGGGGCCGTCGCCGCCCCCTTCGTGGCGGTCACGGACCTCGACGGCGACGAAGTCGCCAGCTACACCGTCACCGGCCTGGACCGCGAGTCCGCGGTCGTCGCCCTGGAGCTCTACCGGCGCCAGGGCGCGTGGAAGGTGCGCGCCGTCGGCCAGGGCTACGCGGGCGGCCTCGCCGAACTGCTCACCGACCAGCACCTGCCCCAGGCCCACCAGCTCGCCGGAACCATCCACGAGGCGGTGGCGCGCGGTCTGGCCCGTTCGGTGCCGGCCCCTCCGGCCCGCGCCGCGGACGCCGACCGCCCCCGGCAGACCGCCGCCCCGGCGCACGGTCCCGACCATGGCACCGCACCCCAGGGCACTCCCGGTCCCGTAACGCCGGTGTCCCCGTACGACACCCAGAGCCCCGCCGGCCCGCAGACACCCGGCGGGCCGGGAGAGCACGGGACGCCGCAGCCGTACCGGGCCGGCACGGGCGACCCCGCGCCGGCCGGCCAGGCGCCCACGCCCACCGGTGGCGGCCCGAGCGACTACAGCCACCC
>NZ_QHJH01000013.1 GCF_003947455.1 Streptomyces sp. WAC 04229
GTGCTGGGCGACGCGGGCGGTCAGCCGGACCGGCAGCGACCGGTGGCCGTTCATGACGAAGGTGCCCAGCGGCGCGAGGTGCTCCGGTGCCGTGCCGAGGTGCAGGTCGGGGAAGCGCGTGAACAGCGCCTGCACGGCGATCCGGACCTCCATGCGGGCCAGGGCCTGGCCGACGCACCGGTGCGCGCCGTGGCCGAAGGCGAGGTGCCGTTTGTCCGCCCGCTCCGCGTGGAACTCCCGTGCGTCGGCGCCGTGCAGGTCGGGATCGCGGCCCGGGGCCGCGAAGCTGACCAGCACGGGGCAGCCCTGCGGGATCCTCTCGCCCTCGACGGTCACGTCCTCCACCGGGAACCGGAAGGGCATCATGGCCACCGGTGCTTCGGTGCGCAGCGTCTCCTCCACCACGTCGCCCCAGGAGACCCGCCCCGCGCGCACGGCGTCGAGCAGGCCGGGGCAAGTCAGCAGGGCGGCGACGGTGTTGGTGATGAGATTCTTGGCCGGCTCCGTGCCGGTGTTCAGCATCAGCAGCACCAGGGAGACCAGCTCCTCGTCCGCCGCGGGGCCCTCGTCCGCCTGCGCCGCGATCAGGTCGCTGATGAGGTCCTCACCGGGATCCAGGCGCTTCGCCGCCACGAGCTCCTCGGCGTCCTGCCGGTCGCGCAGGAACGCTGCCCGCATCTCCTGCGGGCTCGCCGGGGTGTATCCCGCACGGGCCAGGATGCCGTCCTGGTCCTCCGGGCGTGCGCCGAGGAGCTGTCCGATCACCTGCGCCGCCACCGGCCGCGCGAAGTCGCCCCGCAGGTCGACCGCCGCGTCCGGGTCCTGTTCCGTTCGGGCCTGAAGGGCGTCCAGTGCGCGCGCCACGACGCCCTCGATGCGGGGCTGCAGGGCCGCCACGCGCTGCGGGCTGAACGCGCCCGCGACGAGGCGGCGTTGCCGGGCGTGCGGCTCGCCGTGCGCGGTGGACATGTTCTCCATCCGGGCCCAGGGCAGCAGCGGGAAGTCCGCGCCGATGCCGCCCTCGGCGTAGGCGGGCCAGTGCAGGCGGGCGTCCTTGGAGAACCGCTGGTCCCCCAGGACCTGCCGGGCGGCCCGGTAGCCGGTCACCGCGTAGGCGGCCACCCCGCCGGGCAGCTCGACCGGGGCGACCGGTCCGCGCTCGCGGATCCGGGCCGCCTCGCCGTGGATGTCGCTGCCGAGGTGGTCGATGGCGATGGGCGGGTCTGTGTCCACGCTTACTCCCAAAGGTCGGTGCACATGTGCTCCCGGAGGCCGGTGCACAGGGGGTGACGTACGGCGGCCGCCGCGGCTCCGGCCGGTGAGCCGGTGCCGGCATCCCCGCCCGCGCCCGGCACCCGGCACGCGCGCGCGGCGTGCGGGGCCGCCCGTCCTGCGGCACCGCACGCCGATCGCACGTACCGGCTGCTCCGGACAGAAGCGCTACCGCAGCGGGTTCGCGCCCCGTGGCCTGCCGGCGAGCTCCTGCTGGGTCCGCTCCAGAAGC
Source organism: Streptomyces sp. WAC 04229 (assembly GCF_003947455.1). Lineage (GTDB taxonomy): Bacteria > Actinomycetota > Actinomycetes > Streptomycetales > Streptomycetaceae > Streptomyces. The sequence goes on from NZ_QHJH01000013.1 coordinate 1,505, forward strand.
AGGTGCGGGTCCTGCGTCTCGACCTGGCCGAGGCCGGGCGGGCAGCGGTCCCAGCCGAGCAGCCGCTGTACCTCCTCCGGCAGCGTCGCCACGGTCTCCCGGGAGACGGCGAGGTACTGGTTCTCCTCCTGCCGCAGGTTGCCCAGGTCGAGCGCGACGGACAGGCTGTACCGCGGCGCGTCCGTGGTGTTGGCCCCGCCGCCGTGGTAGATGCCGCCCTGCCAGAGCAGCGCGGAGCCGGCGGGCATCACGGCCGGGACCGTCTCGGCGTACGTGGGTGCCCGCTCGTCGTCCCAGTGGTGGCTGCCGGGGATGACCAGGGTCGCGCCGTTGGCGCTGGTGAAGTCGGTCATGGCCAGCATCAGCTGCAGCCGGCACGGTGGTCCTGGGTGCCGCCACAGATGCATCGCGTCGTCGCGGTGCAGCGGCTGCCGGCCCTGGCCCGGATCGATGCGGATCGCCTGGGTGAAGCTGACCTGGATGCTCGGCTTCACCTCCATCCGGACCTTGCCGATCCAGATGTGCTGCGGCTGCTGCAGCAACCGCCGGGCCGCTCCGAGGAAATGCCGCTGCGTCACGATCGGTGACATGTGCGTCGACCGCTGGAACAGGCTGGACAGCCGCTTGGTCTTCTGGCCGTCGTAACCGCTCTCGCTGTAGCCGGACTCCTCCAGGCCGGGGCCGAGGTCGTCCCGGAGCCCGGCCAGCGCCGCCGCGTCGGTGAATTGCTCGACGATCACCGCTCCGTCGCGCTCCAGGACGGCCACCACGTCGTCGAGGTCGGCATCCGGCCGTACGTGGGTCAGTTCGTGTTTCGTATTCACCTCCGCGGCCCCGCACTCAGTCGGCCGAGCCGTCGGACAGGGTGAGCACGACGTTGGTGAGGGTCTCCAGGTCCGGGTCCTCGAAGAGGTCGCCGATGTCGAGGGCGAGGCCGAGCTGCTCCTCGACGGCCGCGGCCACCTGCACGGCGGCGATGGACTGTCCGTTCAGCTCGAAGAACGTGGCGCCGGGCCGGTCGGAGCCCGGGCCCAGGACGTCCGTCCAGATCGCCGCGACGCGCTGGGAGATTTCCTCCGTGCTGAGAGCCGACTGCTGCTGGGTGCTCATGTCTCCTCCAGGCGGATTCATAGGGGGCAGAGGAATACGGGTCAGAGGTACTGGGTGTTGGCCGGCAGGCCGCAGGCGAGTCGCCCGTACAGCTCGAAGTTGGTGTCGGGGTGCATGATCGCGTGCAGGTTGAGCGCCTTGATGTCGCGCTCGATGCGCTGGATCGGCGCGCTGGAGTACAGCGAGGAGCCGCCGCTGGCACTGGCCAGCACGTCCACGGCCTCCTTGGCGCGCAGGCAGACAGCGCCCAGGTCGAGCCGGGCACGGGCGCGCTCTTCGAGGCTCCACTGCTCGCCGGACGATGCCTTTGTGTCGATCAGGTCGGCGGTGCGCAGCAGGTGGAACTCGGCCTCCGCGATCGCGATCTCCGCCTGCGCCAGCTGCAGATGGGTCAGCGGCGCGGCGCTCTGCTCCGTGTAGTCGGTGTAGGTGATCTTGGCTCCGGGCAGCCGCTCCATGAACGCGTCCCGGGCGGCGACCGCGAGGCCGTACGCGGCCGCGCCGACGGTGGCGCAGGCGATCGGCATGAACGGGGCCCGCCACATGGGCGCGTCGGGGTTCTGCTGCCCCGGGTGGGCACCGCCGATCACCGGGCCGATCGGCAGCACTCGCTCGGCCGGTACGAAGACGTTCTCGGCGACAGTCGTGACGCTGCCGGAGGCGCACATACCGGAGGTGTGCCAGTCGTCGATCACCTTCAGGTCGCTCATCGGCATCAGCACCATGACGGGCTCGTGCTGCCCGTCCGGGGTGGGCCGGACGGCGGCGTTCACGTTCCACGTGCTCTGCTGGGCACCGGTGTTGAAGGACCACTTGCCGTTGACCAGGTAACCGCCGTCCGCCGGGGCCGCCATGGCACCGGGGCTGAGGATGCCGCTGATCCGTACGTCCGGGTCGGCGAACACCTCGTCGCGGACGGACTCGGGGAAGAGGCCGACCATCCAGCTGCTGATCATCCACACCGAGGCGGTCCAGGCGGCGGAGCCGTCGCCGCGCGCCAGCTCGGCGAGGACCTCGGAGACGGTGCGCATGTCGGACTCGTAGCCGCCATGACTGCGCGGCACCCGCATGCGCAGCAGACCGGATCCGCCGAGCGCTTCGAGCGTCTCGGCGTTGAGCTGCCTGCGCTGCTCCGATGCCTGGGCGTTGGACCGCAGTACGGGGCCGAGCTCGGATGCGCGCCGCAGCAGTTCGGTCCTCGACAGCATGGTGACGGTTTCCATCGGCTCTCCTTGAGTCGGGGCGCGCCCTGAGGACGGAGTCAGGACGACGTCGTGGGGACGATGGCAGCCGGGATCACCGCGCCGCATCTTCCGAGCTGCTGTTCAGCGTGCGTACCGGGCGCCGGGGGCGCGGACGGGATGTGCGGGCCTGCGCCTGGAGCACGGGCGGAGACGCGGCCGGTACGCGGGGTCCTGAGCACGCATGGAGATGCGCCCCTCAAGGGAGGCGCGGAGCATGAAATGCCCAGGAAGCCGGTACCGACCTGAGATGGGCAGACTGATGCACCAAGCAGCCGAGAAGCTCACGATCAACGTCTGGCTCAATCGCTGGCCGATGTGGCAGCAGCTCGTCGACCCGATCCGGAGGCAGGCGGAGGAGTTCAACCGCAGGCACCCGCGGTACCGGGTTGTCGTCGACGCCGTCAACGTGGGCCGGTTTCCCCGGGAGGTGGCGCGGGCCGCCCGTACGGGGAACGCGCCGCATCTCGCCTCGTACCAGTACACCTACGTCCAGGAGGCCCGGGACGTACGCGACCGGGACGGCCGGCCGCTGTTCACCTCGGTGACCGAGGCGGTGGGCGGGCGGACGGAGATCCTCGGGGAGCCCGTGGTCCTCGACGACGTCGTGTCCAACATGCGGGCGTACTTCACGCTCGAAGGCGACCTGAGCTCGATGCCGCGCAACACCTCCACCGTGCTGCTGTTCTCCAACATCGACGCGTTGAACGCCGCCGGGATCGCCGAACCGCCGCGCACCTGGGCGGAGGTGGAGGCGGCGTGTGCCGCCCTGGCCGGACGGGACGGCGCCCGCCGCGCCGGCATCACCTGGCCCAACTTCGGCTGGCTCTTCCAGCAGTCCGTGGCGCAGCAGGGCGGCCTGTTCTCCGACCACGACAACGGCAGGTCGGGCCGGAGCGGGAAGGTCGACTACCTGTCGCCCGAGATGCTGGCCTACGCGACCTGGTGGCGGGACCTGTACCGGGCGGGCCACTACCTCTACACCGGCAAGTCGTCGGACTGGTGGGGCTGCATGCAGGCGTTCGCCGACGGCGACGCGGCGATGCTGGTCAGCACCTCCGTCGAGGCGGGGCCCATCGTGCGGGCGGCCCGCAAGGCCGGCTTCCGCGTGCAGGCCAGCGCGATGCCGTACAACGAACGGGCCGGGTACGCGGGGAACCTCATCGCCGGTGAGTCGCTCTGGCTGCGCTCCGGGCTGGACGAGGCGACCCGCGACGGCGCGCTGGCCTTCCTGCAGTTCATGAACAACCCGCGGAACGCGACCGCCGTCTACGACCACGAGCGGACGTTCGTCCCCACCACCGAGTCCTCGATCGACCTGCTCACCGAGGAGGGCTGGTTCGACGGGAATCCGCACTGCCGGGCCGCGATCGACCAGCTCAGGGCGAGCCCCGACTCCCCTGCCACGCGCGGGGCGGTGCTGGGCAACTTCCTGCCCGTCCAGGGCGCGGGCACGCAGGCCATGCACGATGTGCTGGTCGGCGGCGAGGATCTGACCGCGCGGTTCAGCCGGGCGAACGACCAGGCCCGGCAGCTGCTCGACGAGTACGCGCGGCAGGTGGAGTCGGACTCCGGCTCCGACGGCCACGCGCCGCAGCGGCTGCCGCAGATGGAGGGCGAGCGGATCCGGCTCGGCGCCTGATCGCCTCCGTACGGCCTCTGCGTACGGCCGATGACTCACCCTGCCCGATTTCCCACCTGCTTCCCACCTTGCGATGGAGGAGACATGAGTACCCAGAGCGCCCTCTCGGACGTTGCGGTCACCGACGCGGACAAGGCCGCGGTCGCCGCGGTGCCCCAGCGCATCGTCGAGGCGTGGGCGTCCTATGACGCCGACGCGTTCGCCGAGGTGTTCACCGCCGACGGGACCCTGATTCTTCCCGGCTTCTTCGAGAAGGGCCGCGACGCCATCCGCGCCTTCGCCGCGGCGGCCTTCGCCGGCCCGTACAAGGGCACACGCGTCACCGGCACCCCCGTCGACATCCGCTTCCTCAGCGCGGAGGCCGGGATCCTGGTCACACGCGGCGGCATCCTGACGCCGGGTCAGGACGAGCCGTCCCCCGAGCGCGCCGTGCACGCCTCCTGGCTGGTCGTGAAGCAGGACGGCCGCTGGCAGCTCGCCGCCTACCAGAACAGTCCGCGTCACACGGGCTGAGCAGCATCCCGTACCGCCCAGACGGCCTGTGCCCGAACCCCCGTCGCCCGCCCGGAGTACGGGTGACGGGGGCGCTGCCACAGGCTCCGCGCTCCGGAAACGGGCGGCAATCACGAAGATGCGGCGGTCTTCCGGCGCTGCCGACACTCGAGCGCGGCCACCGCGCCGGCGTCGGCACGACGCCCGGTGCCCGCCGCCCTCCACCACGCCGGCGTCAGAGCCTGCGGGTGAACCTGCGTCTGCGCAACGGGCAGACGCCGGGTCCAGACACAGGCTCTCAGCCTCCACCGAGGAGAGATCGCGCATGACCACCTATCCGGAAGCTCAGCAGGTACCGACCACTACGGCGCTCTCACTGCAGCAGCAGTTCCTCGCCATGTTCGCCCAGGGCTACGAGGCCGGGCCGTTCGGGCCGCACTACGTCGAGGTCGGCGGGTGGCGGCTGCACGGCCGGGTGAACGTACCGGCGCTGCGCCTGGCGCTCGCCGACGTGGTCGAGCGGCACGAGGCGCTGCGCACGGTGCTGCACCTGGAGAACGGCGGCGGCACGCAGAGCGTGGTGCCCGCCGGGCAGCCCGAGCTGCTGCTCGCCGAGCTGGACGAGGCACCGGGCCCGGACCGCGAGCGGCGCGCCGAAGAGCTCATGATCGAGGCGGAGACCCGGCCGTTCCCGATCCACGAGGTGCCGCTGCTGCGTGCGGTGCTCGGCCGCTTCGACGACGAGGACGCGGTGCTGGTGCTGGCCACGCACCACAGCGCCGCGGACGTCTGGTCGCTTCAGGTGATCATGCAGGACCTGGCGGAGTGCTACGCGGCCCGCGCGGCCGGGGACGAGCCGCGGCTGCCGGAGCCGACTCAATACCGCGACTACGTCGTGGCGCAGCAGGAGGACGCCTCCGGGCCGTCGGTGGCCGCCGCCCAGGCCTACTGGCGTGAGACCCTGCGTGGCGCCCGGGTCCTGGTGGCGCCGACCCGCCGCAACGACGAGACCCCGGCGACGAGTTACCACCGCTTCACCACCGACGCCGAGCTGAGCGCGGAGGTGTCCCGGCTGGCCCGGGCGACGCGCAGCTCCCCGTTCATGGTGTTGCTCGCGGCGTTCGCCGTGTACGTGAACCGGCGCACCGGGCAGACCGACCTCGTGGTCCCCACCTTCGCGCCGGGCCGCCGGCACGGCTTCCGGTCAACGGTCGGGTCGTTCTTCAACTTCGTGCCGCTGCGAGTGGACGTGAGCGGCTGCGGGACCTTCCGCGAGGTCGTCACCCGCACCAGGACGGCGTGCGTCGGCGCCTTCTCCCACGAGCTGCCGCTGATGCAGGTCCTCGCCGTGGCACCCGAGCTGATGAACTCGGTCGGCCCCGACACGGCACCGACCCTGTTCCAGGCCGTCCAGCCGCCGTACTCGATGCAGGCCGAGAAGGTCGGCGACCTGGAGTACTCCGCGATCTGGCGGCGGGTCGTCCCGCAGCCCATGGGGTCCGAGACCCCCGACGGCATGATCTGGTCGATGCACCTCAGCAACACCGAGGTGGTCGGCGGGCTCAGCTTCAGCCGCCACCTGTTCGACCGGGCCGAGGTCGACGAGCAGGTCGCCGGATTCCTCGGTGTGGTCGGCGAGATGGTGGCCGCCCCCGACGCGGCGATCGGGGCGTGACGCGATGATCCTCACCGAGACCCCCGCGCAGGCCACGGCCGCGCCGTTCGAGCCCGACGTCACCCCGGCCGTGCTCATCGAGCGGGCCCGGGCCGTCGCCGCCACCCTGATCTCCCGCCAGAGCGAGACCGAGGAGCGGACCTACTACGCCGAGGACACCCACCGGGCGTTCCGGGACGCGGGGCTCTACCGCATCACGGTGCCCAGGCGTTACGGCGGCTTCGAGTTCGGCTTCGACACCTTCCTGGAGGTCGTGAAGATCCTCTGCCGCGCCTGCCCGTCGACCGGCTGGATGTACTGCCTGGGCGCCGCGCACTCACTGTTCGCAGCCACCATGTTCGAGGAGGAGGCGCAGGCCGAGATCTTCCGCGGCGGCGACTTCATCGCGCCCCTCGTCAACGCCCCGTTCGGGACGGCCGAGCAGGACGCGGACGGCTCCTGGATCCTGAACGGCGAGTGGAAGTACTGCTCCGGCGCACCGTACGCGACCCACCTGATCGGCAACGCCGTGATCGCCGGAGGCGAGGGGGAGCCGCCCCGGCGGCTGCTGTTCATCGCGCCGCGCGACCAGTGGGAGATGCTCGACGACTGGGGTGGGCAGATCGGCCTCAAGGGCAGCGGTTCGCACAGCATCCGGATCTCCGGCGGGCGCATCCCCGGCCACTTCGGCCTGGAGGTCAACTTCGAGGAGATCTCGGTGACCGGCGGCACCCCGGGCCGCGCGCTGCACGACCACCCTCAGTACGGCGGTGCCCCGGCCAGCTCGATGGCGCTGGAGGGCGCCCACATCGCGGTCGGCATGTGCCAGGGCGCGCTCGACGCGTACACCGAGCTGATGTTCTCCCGTACGACGATCCTGCCGCCGTTCCCGCCCCGGGCCGAGGATCCCGACTACCAGCTCTGGTACGGGCAGGCCAGCAGCATGATCGACGCCGCCGAGACCCTGGTGGGTGCCGCGGCGCGGCGCTGGCACGAGCTGTCCGAGCAGCCGCCCGAGGCGTTCACCGCGGAAGAGGACGTGCGGATCGCGCTGCTGTGCCGGGAGGCGACCCAACTGGCCTGGCGGGCCGTCGACGAGATCATCCAGCCGACGGCCGGCAGCACGTCAGCACGGGAGGGGGAGCGCCTCGAACGGGTCTGGCGGGACCTGTCCACCGGACGCACGCACGTGAGTTCCGCCGTGCTGCTCACCACCGTGGCCAACCGCGGGTACGCCCAGCTGCGCCTGATGAACGCGCAGTCCGGCTGACCCGGGGAGCAGCAGACCGGGGGCGACCTCGCGAAGACCCCGGCCGCACCGGCATCCGTACGGGTGCCGGTGCGGTGGCGTGTCGGGGGACAGTGGTACGTGGGGCAGGGGCATGCCGGGTGCCGGGGCGGTCGTACGTCGAGGAGCGGTGGTACGTGGACGAGGCGGGGTATGTCGGGGGCGAGGGGCCTGACTCAGCCCCCTCGCCCCCGGTCCTTGCCGGTCGTCAGCCGTAGCAGTTCCGTCTCGGCCCGCTGAGGGCGATGCAGCCGGGCCCGCACGCGCCGTCCGGGAACTCCTCCTCGGGCAGCGGCTCCGGCTCCTGGGTGACGGCCGACACCAGGAGCTGCACGAGGGCTTCGGCGGACTCGCGCGCTCCGGACGGGCTGTAGGTGAACGCGGCAGCTGCTTCCGGGCGGCAGGCCGTGCGCCCGCCGGGCCGGTCGGGAACCGCCGTGTACGCGTCCGGCGCGCTGTCGACGTGTATCGGTGGAGTATCGAGCACCTGTCCCACGGTCGGCCTCCTCATTCGTACTGGTCGCCGTGGCCGCCGGACTGTGCGGCGGCCTGCGGCACCGCGGCACTGCGGCACTGCGGCACTGCGGCACTGCGGCACTGCGGCACTGCGGCACTGCACCAACGGTGACGTCCGTCACACGATGCGGGCATCTTTCGTCGTGCTCGCGCCCGGCCGCCGGAACACGTACCTCGTCGTCAGCGCCCGAACCCCCGTCCGCCCGGGGGGCGTGGACGGGGGTTCGGGGCGCGGGCGCCGGGTCAGGCGACGGGCTCTGCCTCAAGAGACATGTCGGTGCGCCGGCCACGGCACAGGGTGATCAGGCGGTCGACCGCGTCGAGGGCGTCCGGTTCCACCAAGGGGTACGGGAAGAGGAGCCAGGGCCGGCCGGCGAAGTGGTCCGCGCTGGGATCGGCGGGCATGTCCGCCGGCTTCGGTACGAGCGGGCGCCCGGGAAGGTAGCCCCAGAGGTCGCAGCCGCGCATCTGGGCCTCCTCCCAGATGCGCCGCTTGCCGGGTGCGACATCGGTGTAGGCCCGGCCACGGCCGCACGCCTGCGCTTCATACAGCACGTCCACCACGGCGTGGGGTGCCGTCGCGATCACCACGAGGTCGGCAGGCGGGGAGTCGGGCAGCAGCACGGACCCGGCGCCCAGCTCCCGGGCCCGTGCCACGGCTTCGGGGTCCATGTCGTCGAGTGAGACGTCCACCCCGGCGCTGTTGAGCGCCAGAGCGATGGAGGTGCCGATCAGGCCGCAGCCGATCAGGGTGACGTGCTGCAGATCCGTGTGGGCCACCGTGATCGCCTCCCATCCTTGGCTCGGTACTGCGGGGCTGCCGATCACTCGTCCAGGTCCTTGAACTGACCCGGTGTCCTGCCCTCGCCTGCGGGTCCACGATACGCCTGGGCTATGCCGAGCCAGTGCCGGGCGTCGTCGCCGACCGCGGTCAGAGCGAGGTCGTCAGGGTGCCTGCGCCGGGTCACGAGCAGGCAGAAGTCGTGGGCGGCTCCTGTGACGACCTGGGTGGCGTCGGCCGGGCCGATGCTCCAGGTCCCGCCGGAGGGCGCGGTCAGCTCGAAGCGGAAGGGTCCGTCCGGGGGCGTCTCGCCGCGGGTCTGGTAGCCGAAGTCCCGGGTCAGGAAGGCGAAGTCGGCCAGGTGTCGCAGCCGGTCCGTCGGCACCCGGCGTACCCCGAGCGCGTCCGCGATGTCCTGGCCGTGCCCGAAGAGCTCCATGATTCCGGCGCAGGCGAGGACGACCGGCGGCAGCGGATTGACCAGCCACGGCACGACCTGGTTCTCCGGCACCGCGCCCAGGGCCCGGACGCAGTCGTCGGCCTCCGCCTGGAAGGCGGCGAGCAGCTCCGCCGGGGGCAGGGTGTTGTACTGGACCAGGGCGGCGTTGACCGCGCCGTTGAAGTCGTCGGCCGCGGCCGCGGCGATGTTCTTGAACAGCTGCGGGTTGGTCGCGGCCGTCTTCGCGAGCCGGAAGATGAAGGTCAGGTGGGCGACCTGGTCGGTGACGGTCCAGCCCGGGGCGGGCGTCGGGGTCTGCCAGGCGGTGGCGTCCAGGTCCGCCACCAGCCGGACGACGTCCTCGACGTCGGCGGTCAGGTCCTTGAGGGTGTCGTGCAGCGTGGCCATCGTCTTCTCCTTGGGTGGTGGAAGCCGGGTACGGACGGGAGGGCCGTCCCGGACTGACGGGTCTCTTGATGCAACTCACCGGGGATGCCGAGTTGTTCGATGCAACCCGGTTGGCACGGGTGGTCCGGCCGGAGGCCGGTTCAGGCGGCGCGTCCGGCGAGCGAGCGCACCTGCGCGGAGTACGGGGCGAGGGCCTGGACGAGTGAATCGGGGATCGCGGAGGGCACGGTGGCGGTGTTCGGGCCGCGCATGCAGGCGACCCGCTGCCGGCCACGGGCGACCAGCGTCTCGGCCCCGTCCGCCGACACCTTCACGTAGTCGAAGGTGAACTCCAACTGGGTCTGCCCCAGCTCCGCCAGCCGCATCCGGACCGACAACTCGTCGAAAGCGGTGATCTCGGCGAAGAACTCGCAGTCCACCTTCAACGTGAACAGCTTCAGGTCGTCCTGCACCTCCGCAAGGACCGCCGGCGCCTGCTCTTTCAGGAAGAGTTCCCGGCACCGACCCTGCCAGCGCAGGTAATTCACGTAGTAGACGTTGCCGACGAGATTCGTCTCCTCGAAACCCACCGTGTGCCGGTACTCGAAATAGTCGGTCATCGTTCTTCACCTTTCGCCTTTTTCCCTGCCGGGTTTTGTGAAGCAACTCATCAGGGTCGACGGAGCTGTCCGGTGCCCCCTGTGGGCCGTCCGGAGGAGGAGCAGTTCTTTTCCGGTGCGATGCCGGGCCGGCCTGGCGGTCCGGCCCGGCCGGTCGCCTAGGAGCTCGCGCCGCGCAGGGCGGGGAGCAGGGGCAGGACGCCTTTGCGGGCGCTGCGGGAGCCGTCGGGGGCCGGGGCCCCGTACCGGACCTGGACGCCGCGGCTCCGCGCCGCGTCGACGATGCCGGGGATCGCTCGCTCGGCGAGCGCCGCGATGGTCATGGCCGGGTTCACGGTCAGGGCACCGGGTACGGCGGAGCCGTCGGTGACGAAGATGCCCGGGTGACCGCGGAGTTCGTTGCGGTCGTCCAGGGCGGAGGTGTGCGGGTCGTCACCGATCCGGCACGACGCCAGGGGGTGCACGGTGTAGGCGCCGACGACGTCGTTGGTCCAGGGCATGACCTTGGAGAGTCCGTCCTTCTCCAGGATCTCCTTGACCTCGGCGTCGGACTGCGCCCAGGCGGCCAGGGTGGTGGGCCTCGGGTCGTACCGGAGGTTGCCCCGGCCGAGCATCTGCTGGGAGATCCGGTGGGCGTTGCCGGTGGCCGGGGGCGGCCCGAAGACGCCTTCGTTGTCGTCCTCGATCATGGTGAAGATCGTCAGCCACGAGGACCAGCGTTTGAGGAGTTCCTTCTTCTGCGGTCCGAACCAGGTGGGCCCGGTCGCGTCGGGCACCTGGGCGAGGATCGTGCCCAGGCCCGGCGGGAAGTACAGCTGCTCCAGGGAGTAGCGGGAGTACTCGGGCAGGGAGCCGTCCAGGCGGTCCCAGTTGGCGACGGTCGGTCCCTTGCCGATGTGGTTGGCGGCGTAGGCGATGCCGTCGCCGCGGTCCAGGCCGAGCAGCTCGGCGGCCTTCTCCTCGTCGATGACGGCGGTGTTGAGGCGCTCGCCGTTGCCGGAGAAGTAGCGCCCCACGGCGTGCGGCATGGTGCCCAGGCAGGGTTCGCTGCGCTGCAGGATGACGGGGGTGGCGCCGGCGCCCGCTGCCATGACGACGATCTTCGCGTCGATGGTGCCGCCGCCGGTGTGGACGCGGTAGTCCTCGTCGTCGATGACGTTGTAGTGCACGCGGTAGTCGCCGTCCGGGGTCCGAGCAATGTGCTGGACCTCGTGCAGCGGGCGGATCTCCGCGCCGTGGGCGAGGGCCGCGGGCAGGTAGTTGAGCAGCAGCGACTGTTTGGCGTCGAAGCGGCAGCCGGCCATCATCCAGTTGCAGTTGACGCACGTGCTGTTGTCGACGGCCGCGGGCAGCGGGTTGGCCGTGCGGCCCGCGTGGTCGCAGGCCGCGGCCCACAGCCCGCCCGCGTAGCTGACCTCGTTCCAGTCCGGCTTGCTGATGGAGATGGACTCGGCGACCCGGTCGTACCAGGGGTCGAGGGTGTCGCGGCTGACCGACTTCGGCCACATGCGCCGGCCGATGCTGCCGTGCCGCTCGAAGACGAACCGCGGGGCGCGGGGCATCGCCGCGAAGTACACGACGCTGCCGCCGCCCACGCAGTTGCCGCCGAGCACGCTCATCCCGTCGCCGACGACGAAGTCGAAGGCCCGGGTGTAGGAGGAGCCGAGTTTGTAGTCGTGCTCGAAGTCGTCGGTGTCCAGCCAGGGGCCCCGTTCCAGGACGGTGACCTTCGCACCGCCCGCGGCGAGGTGGTAGGCCGTGATCGCCCCGCCGAAGCCGCTGCCGATCACCAGGACCTCGGTCCGTTCCGTGCTGGTGCTCATGCCGGACTCCCTGAGGGTGTGGTGTCGGGGTGGCGGCGGGCGAGTGCCGTGCCGTATCCCGGCTTGCCGAAGCGCCACAGGCCGTCCGCGTCGGGCGGGGTGATGCCCATCGCCGTCAGGCCGGGATGCCCGTCGGCCAGGGCTTCCGCGGTGTGGCGGTGGGCCGCGGAGTCGAAGCTCATGTTGGAGAAGAGCGCGAGCAGCACCCACAACTCCTTCTCCGGGTGCCCGGGGCCGGTAAGCCGCTGCACCAGGGCGGTGCGGTGTGCGAAGTCCAGCGCCACGAAGGGCGGGACGGAGGCGTCGAGCGTCAGCCCGTGCTCCTCGGCGTACGACCGGGTGTACCCGTCGAGCAACTCCACCAGGTCGCCGAGGCCTTCGGAGATGCCGGTGGCATCCCACTGCATCAGCTCCAGGGCACCGGCCGCGACGGCTCCGCCGCCGGGCGCCGCACCGGCCACGGCCCGGTCGTCGGGCCGGCGCTTCTCGCCCGGCACGATCGTGTCCGCGTAGGCCTCGAGCGTCAGCGTCCGGTGTGCGACGAGGTCTCCGCTGGTAGTCCCGGTCAACTCTGCCTCCCTCATCGGGGCCGGTTCGTTCGATGGCGAGAGGAACGCTAGGGACGACCGCGAAGTTCAAGCAACCGACGGCCTTGTTCAAGCAACGGTCTCCCTAGTTCGCAGACTCGCCAGAGTCGTCGCATCTGGGCCTCGACCACTTATCGAAATCAGGCCAACCGGTAGGCTCCTTCCTTGATCTCCTAAGCACCTGCGCGCGACTGGAGAAGTCGTCCTTCGGCAGCAACGCGTCCTGCACACCGAAAGCCCATATCCACCTTGGTTGGAGCGGCAATGGAGAGCTCTGGCGGCATAGCCGCGAAATTACCGGCACATTTCACGCAGCCTGTGCGGATCAGCACTCTCATCTCCGCGGACACACCTCGGCTCGACGGAATCGACGAGGACCATGTCCGCCGACTTGTCGAAGTTTTCGAATCAGTGCCCCCGATACTCGTGCACCGGCCGACCATGCGCGTGGTCGACGGCATGCACCGCGTCAGAGCCGCCGCGATACTCGGACGGGACCTCATAGACGCCCAGTTCTTCGACGGGGGCGACGACGAGGCCTTCATCCAGTCCGTGGCCCGGAACATCGCGCACGGCCTGCCGCTGTCGGTCGCCGACCGCAGGGCGGCCGTCTGCCGCATCCTGGCTTCCTTCCCGGCCATGTCCGACCGCAGCATCGCCGTGTACACGGGACTCGATGCCAAGAGCGTGGCCGATGTGCGCCGCCGTTCAGCCGCGGATCTTCCGCAGTCGAACGTCCGCCTCGGCCTGGACGGAAAGGCGCACCCCCTCGACCGGACCCAGGAACGCCGGCACGCCGCCGAGCTGATGAGCCGAAGCCCTGAACTCCCCCTGCGGGTCGTCGCCCAGGAGGCCGGGCTGTCGCTCGGCACCGCTCACGACGTCCGCCAGAGACTGCTCCGGGGCGAGGAACCCGTTCCCCCTCCCATGTCCTCGCCCCGGAGCCCTGACCCGGCGAAGCACACCGTGCCGGAGCGGGCCCGGACCGCGCCCTCCGTACGACCCCAGCGGGCCACACCCCCTGCGGCCACGACGCGCAGCGCGATGGACATGATGCGGACGCTCGCCGGCGACCCGTCCCTGCGCAATTCGGAAGCGGGCCGCGATTTCGTCCGGTGGCTGCACGGCCACTTCTTCACCGACGAGGCCTGGCGCCGGCGCATCGAGGCCATCCCCCCACACCACTCCGAGACCGTCGCCGAGCTCGCCCTGAAGTGTGCGGGGACCTGGCGGCGCCTCGCCCAGGAGCTCTCCGAACGAAAGATGTCCCGCGGCATATGAGCAGTACGTGCGCGGAAGTCCCCACCGGCCCGTACCACGATCCCGAAGGGAGAGGTCCATGGTTGCCAAGTCTCTCGATGCCGTTCGCCGGGTCATCGACGAGATGCACCTCCATCTCGATCAGGAGTTGACCATCGACGACATGGCCCGCACCGCCATGTTCAGCAAGTTCCACTTCACCCGGGTCTTCAGCGAGGTGACCGGGACGTCGCCTCGGCGGTTCCTGTCCGCGCTCAGGCTGCAGCGGGCGAAGTTCCTGCTGCTCAGCACGGAGCTGAACGTGGCCGACATCAGCAGCCAGGTGGGGTACAGCAGCGTCGGCACCTTCAGCTCACGCTTCAAGATCTGCGTCGGTGTCTCGCCGAGCCGGTTCCGGGAACTGGGCGGGGATGTCCCGGAGTTGGACGCGGGCTCTGCCGACGCCTGCGACGCGCCCGACCGGGTGGCACTGCGCGGCCGGCTCGTGCTGCCGGGCGACCGGCCCCTCGGCCCGGTCTTCGTGGGGCTCTTCCCCAGCTCGATCCCCCAGGGCCGGCCCGCCCGCTTCCTCGAACTGGACGGTCCGGGCCCCTTCGAGCTGCGGGACGTGCCCGAGGGCAACTGGCACGTCCTGGCCCACTCGGTCCCCTACGGCACGATCACCGGGTGGGCCGGGGACAGCCACGGCACGCGGGACGGCCTGTCCGTCGGGCGGCTCGGCCCGGTCACGGTGCGCGCCGGGGTGCTGCCGCTGCCCGTGGACATCGTGCTGCGGCCTGCGGACCCCTGGGACCCCCCGGTGCTGCTCGCGGTGCCGACGGGCGCGGCCGGCCGGGTCGCCGCCTGAGAGCTCGCGCACGGCACCCCCGGTGCGAAGGCACCTGCGTACGAGAGCCCCCGTACGGGGCGCGTGCACGCCCTGCTGAGAGCCCGCGTCCGAACCCCCGCTCACGCGAAGGGGGTTCGGAGGCGGGCTCCGCCATCTCCACGACTCCACTTGCCGGTGGTGGAAGCCGAAGCCCCGCCCGCCCCTGCTGAGGCAGGTGATCCCGGACTTCTCAAAATGCGCACAGGTGCTCCCGGAGGGCCCTGTGGGGCTCCCGCCCCTGTCGGGGAGGTCATCCCGCCCTCCAGGACTCCCACGTGAGCACACCATGACCGCTGCGGTGCTCGGCCGGCGACGTCAGATCGAACGGCGAGAGCACCGGCCCTTGTCACACAGCATCGTGTCGCACGGCTCGAACCTCGGGCCCGGCACCCGGCGCGCGGTCAGCTCGCCGCGGTCACCGTCATCGGCAGTCCGCCCGCCATGCGCAGCGACAACATGGGCTCCGGAACCGCCCGGTGGCCGGGTACGGAGGTGAGCGTCAGGTCCCGGGTGAGGAGCGCGGTGACGAAGACCGCCTCCATCATGCCGAGGTTGCTGCCGACACAGAACCGGGGGCCGGCACCGAACGGAATGTAGGCGTACCGCGGGCGGTGGGCCACCCGCTGGGCGTCGAACCGCTCGGGGTCGAATCGTTCCGGTTCCTCCCACATGTCCGGGTGCCGGTGCAGGATGTACGGACTGACCAGGACGTCGGCACCGGCCGACACCGTGTAGCCGCCGACCTCGTCGTCCTCCTGGGCCACCCGGGGCAGCACCCACACCGGCGGGTACAGCCGCATGGCCTCCTGCACCACCATGGTGGTGTAACCGAGCCGGTGCAGGTCCTCCACCTGCGGGCCGCGGTCGCCGAGGACATGCCGTGCCTCCGCCCGGACCCGCTCTCGGACCTCGGGGTGCTTGTCGAGCAGGCTGAGCGTCCAGCCGAGCGTGCTCGCGGTGGTCTCGTGCCCAGCGAGCAGGAGGGTGACGATCTCCTCCCGCAGCCGGGCCCGGGCGGCCGTGGTGTCGGCCGTCCGGCGGGCCGCGAGGATCATCCGGCCGAGTGCGTCCTGCGGCGGTTCGCCGCCCGCCATGCGTCCGGTGCGGTCCGCGACCAGCCGGTCGGCGACCTCGTACAGCTCCTTGCGGGCCTTGCGGAACCGCCGCTGCCCGGGGGTGGGCAGCCACTTGGGCACCAGGTCCTGCGTCACCATCTCGAACATGGCCTGGTCCTGGACCGCTTCGAAGGAGTGGGCCACCGCGTCGTGGCCGCCGAGGTCCGTGTCGAGCAGGGTGCGGCCGAGCACACCGAGGGTGAGCCCGGTGAGCTCGGCCTGGACGTCGACGGGGCCCGCGCCCTCGCGCCCGCGGAGCAGGGCGACCAGCTTGGCCGCCTCCTCCGCGACCGCGTCCGCCTGGCGGGCGATGCGGGTGGGCTTGAAGGCCGGCTGGACGGTGCGGCGCTGTTCCTGCCAGATGTCGCCGTCGCTGGTCAGCAGGCCGTCACCCAGGACGCGTCGGGCCTGCACGAGGCCGATGCCCTTGCGGTAGTTGGCGTTGTTGTCGGCGAGCACGTGCTTGGCGTGGTCCGGGTGGTTGAACACGTACAGCTTCTTCGGGCCGATGACGACCCGGACCGCGTCGCCGAGGGCCGCCGCCTCCCGCATCAGGCCGAGCCGGTCGACGGCGAGCTTCTTCAGCAGTCCGGGCAGTGCGGCGGGCGGCGGGCCCGGCGGGTGTCGGGTCATGGCGTACGGTCCTCCGCTCCCTCGGTGGCCGGGCGGCCGAAGCGGCCGCCGTGGAAGAGCAGCGGGGTGCCGGCCGCCGCCGGCCGTCCGGCGGCCAGGACCCGGCCGACGAAGATGGTGTGGTCGCCGCCGTCGTACAGCCGTTCCTTGACGCATTCGAGGTGCGCCAGGGCGCCGGCGATCAGCGGGGTGCCGGTGGCGGCGCCGGCCAGCCAGTCGACTGTCTCGAACTGGCCGCGCCCGGCGGGCCGGGAGGAGTTGGCGAAATGGCGGGCCACGGCCTCCTGGTCCGCCGCCAGCACCGAGACCGAGAAGGTCTCGGCGTGCGCGAGGCTGCGGTGCATGACCGCGTCGCGCCCGACACAGACCAGGACCAGGGGCGGGTCGAGGGAGACCGCGGTGAACGAGTTCGCGGTCATGCCGCGGCAGTCGTCCCCGCCCACGGTCACCACGGTGACTCCGGTGGCGAAGGTCCCGAAGGTGCGGCGCAGCTGCTTGCCGTCCTCGATGTCGACGAGCTCCGCGGGCGGAGCGGCCAGGACGCTCATGACCGCCTCCCGGCCGGCACCCCGTCGTGCGGCACGAGCCGCCGCTCGTGGGCCGGTGCGAGGGTGACCGGGGGTGTGCCCAGGGTGGCGCCGGCTCCCGGCTGCCCGTAGGCGATGCGCTGGCTGCCCCGGGCCACCAGCTCGTCGCCGCCTCCGGGCGCGCTCCTGACGTGCTCGAAGGTGAACTCCACCTCGTCGGGCCGGGTCTGCCGGGAGTGCACTCGGATCGTCAGCTCGTCGCCGGGCGTGATCGCGGTGTACAACTCGCAGTCCGTCTCCAGGGTGACGGGGTCGGCCATGGCGGGGCTCCCGGCGGCGCCGAGTCGCTGCACGAGGTGCAGGTCCCGGGAGTGCTCCTGCCGGATCAGACAGCTCAGGTAGGCGTCGTCGACGGCACCGTCCGGCACGTCGGTACCGGCCGTGTACGTGTAGGTGTAGGCGGAGGTGTCAGGCACGGTGGGACCCTTCGCTGCTGGGCGGTGTGCTGTCTGTGAGTACGGCGAAGACGACGGGCTCCAGGGCGGTGCGCAGCGTGGTGACGAAGGTCACGACGGTGAGGTCACCGCAGGTGAAGGACACCCAGTTGCTGCGGGTGTGCGGGGTGAGGGCAAGCGGGACCTGTGCCAGGTATCCGGCCTTGGTCAGGCACTCCACGGCACTCCACACCCGGGTGGCGGCCGTGTCGGGGGTCTCGCCGGTCTCCTTGGCGACGAGCGCCGCGAGCGGTGCGTAGGCGCCGAGGAGCGACTGCCACTCGCTGTCCGGGCGGATGCTGACCGGCTCGATGTCGCAGGTCACGGTCGCGTCGGACAGTGTGGCGAGTGTCAGTCCCATGCCGTGGGCGGCGGAGACCCGCAGGCCGCCGTCGATCTCCGGCTGCCCGTCGGGCCGGTACCGGAGGTCGGCGTGGGCGCCGAGGGCGCGTTGCACGGCGGCCGCGGTGGCTGCCCGGCGGGCCGCCACACTGCCCGGCTCTGTGCCGGTGTCCTGCCGGTCCGGTTCGACCGCGACGGCGATGCGCCGACCGAGCATGTCCTCCAGGGTCCGTTCCAGATACGAGCCGAGCAGCGGCGGCGCCCAGGGCCCGGAGCCGTCGGTCTTGCCCACGGCGTGCAGGGTCAGTCCGTCCCAGCGCTCCACCACGTTTCCCTTGCGGTCCCGTACGGCGATGTCGTAGACGTACGTGTCGCCGTCCCGGGAGCGTTCGGTGGCGCAGTAGCGCAACTCTTGTGCGTCCCCGGGGAGTTCGGTGCCGGCGCCCATCGGCTGCAGCCGTTCGATGGCGGAGGGCAGCAGCGTGGCGTCGGGGACGCAGACCTGGTTGCCGTGCATCAGGGCGTCGCGCATCCCGGGGTCGGCGAGCAGCAGCGTGGACGGCAGGAAGCCGGCGAACCAGCCGGTGGGCCCGGCGACCGCCACGTCGGCGTCGACGTCGCGGGCGGCGGCCCGGTGGAAGCGCCGCAGCCGCTGGAAGCGTCCGCCCTGGAACAGCACGCTGCCGTACAGATCGGCCGCCGGGTCGAGGGCGACCGGGGTGGTCCCGGCGGCGACCTGCTCGGGTCCTCCGGCGGGCACGGGCGTATCCGTGTAGACCAGGCGGGCCCGGAAGTGCTCGGCGGTGAAGCCCGTGTCCGCGGCGCGGATGGCCACGTCGACGGTGTCGGTGCCGGTCACGGTGGCGGCGATGCGGATCCGGGCGGCGCCGTTGGGCGGCACCACGATGGGCCGCTGGAACTGCACCCGCTCGAATACGGGGGTGCCTTCCCAGCCGGTGGCCGCGTACGCCACCTGGGCCATGGCCTCCATGCCGAGCACGGCGGGCATCAGCAGGTTGCCGTCCACCAGGTGGTCGGCGAGATAGGGGTCGGTGCCCGCGTTCAGCTCGACCTCCGTGACCAGTTCGACGCCGTGGTAGCGGATCAGCGGGGTGCCGGTGAAGCGCAGCAGCGGCAGCGGGGGCAGGTCGCGGCGGACCGTGCCGATGCCCTCGGTGCGACCGCTGACGACCGTGACGACGGGCGCGTCCGGGTCGGCGATGAGGCGGAGCAGGAGCTCCACTCCCTGGCCGGGTGAGACTGGGGTGATGCCCTGGCGGGCCAGGGTCTCGACGACGGACAGCTTCTCCCCCATGCCGACACCGGACCAGACCGACCACTCCAGGCAGCGGGCCCGGCAGCGGGGGTGTGTGCGGGCCACCTCTTCGGTGAGGTCGGCGAGCCATTCGTTGGCCGTGGCGTAGTGCGCCTCGCCCTGCAGTCCGGAGCGTCCGATGATGCTGCCGAAGGTGACGAGCAGCTTGAGGTGCTCCGGTCCGACGGCGTCGAGGACCGTACGCAGGCCGTCGACCTTGGGGGCGAAGGTCCGCTCGATGTCCGCCTGTGTGAGCCCGCCGAGGGGGCCGGGTTCGTTGCTCCCGGCGCCGTGCAGCAGCGCGGTGACCGGGCCGAGCCGGCCGGTGAGTTCGCCGACCGCGGCCCGGACCTGCTGCGCGTCGGTGACGTCGGCGCGGGCATAGTGGAGCGTCACGCCCCGGTCGGCCATCCGGGCCAGGTTGGCGGCGAGTTCGGTGTCGGTGTGCGGGTCGGAGCGGCCCAGGACGGCGAGGGCGGCGCCGGTCTCCCGGGCCACGGCCAGGGCGCACTCGGCGGAGATGCCCTTGCCGCCGCCGGTCACGAGGAGCACGTCCGCGGTGCCGATCGGCACGTCCGTGCGGTCGGCCCGGGCCGGCAGGGCGGTCAGGGTCGGTACGCGGCGGGTGCCGTCGGTGTCGTAGTGCGCCTCGCAGAACCGGGTGCTGCCGGTGACGGCGGCGACCTCGGCGAGCACGCGTGTCACCACCTGTTCGGCACTGTCAGCGGTCAGCGGGGTCTGGACGACGGTGGTGCGCAGGCCCGGCTGTTCCAGGTGCAGGGTCTTGGCGAGACCGGCGGCGCCGCGGCCGGACTGCACCAGGACGAACCGCAGGTCCGGTGTGGCACCGGCGGCGGCCAGGGCGGCCTTGGCGCCGTTCAGCGCGTACTCCACCTCTTCGGGCGGGCAGGCGTCGGACAGGCAGACCAGGACCCCGGGGCCCAGGGCCGACTGCCGCAGGGCGGTGGCCAGCCGATCCGCCACCGGGTGGCCGTCGGGGGCGAACAGCTGCCAGTCGCTGGCACCCTCGGCGGCGACCGGCGCGCCGGGCAGCGCGAGTTCCTGCGGTGCGACGGAGAAGGCGCGGACCCAGGGTGCGGAACCGGCCACCACGGGGGCGGCCTCGGCCGCGCCGCCGGTGCCGGCGAGGGACTCCAGGGCCTCGGCGATGTCGCCCACCGTCGCGGTCGCGAAGTTGGTCGGCATCTGGGTGGCGGGGATGCCAAGGCGCGTGGTGGCCTGGTTGACGATCTGCCCGACGGTGATCGAGCTCAGGTGCAGTCCGTCGAGGAGGCTGCTGCCCGCGTCCACCAACTCCACCGGCAGTTCGGCGCGTTCGGCCACGAGGGCGAGGAGCACGTCGAGTGCCGACTCCCCGGCGCTCCCGGTCGTGGTCGCCGCTCCTGCGGTGTCGGTGCCGGTGTCGGCGGGCCGGGCCGTGACGACGGGCAGGTCGTGCTGCGGTGCCTGCTCGCAGGGGCTGGCCAGGAAGCTGAGTTCGGTCCCGATGGTCAGCGGGCGGGTCAGCCGGTCCCGGAACAGCCGCTCGTGGGTTACGGGTGCGCCGAGCACCCAGGCCGCCGCGACGACCTGCAGGAGGGAGCGCAGGGATTCGTCGTCGGTGTTCAGGGTCAGCGCGGGGACGTCGGTGGAGGCGGCCGTGAGGCTGCTCAGCACCCGGCCGGGGCCGACCTCGACGAACAGGTCGACGTCGTCGGCCGCGATGGTCACCGCCTGGGTGAACAGCACCGGTTCGGTGATCTGGTCCCGCAGCAGCCCGGCAAGGTCGGTCCGCCCGGTCAGTTCGGCGCCGGTGACGGTGGAGACGACCCTGCGCTCCAGGCCCGCGAACGCGGTTGCGGAGAGCCAGCGGCCGAACGCGTCGGCGGCGGGCGCGACCAGCGGGGAGTGGAAGGCGTGCGACACCGCGAGGCGGGTGCAGGCGGTGCCGGCCCGCGCGGCCCGCTCCGTGAGCGTGTCGACAGCGTCGGCCGGTCCGGCGACGACGGTCTGCTCGGGCCCGTTGTACCCTGCCACGACGACCGGCAGACCGGCCGTCAGTGCCTGGACGGCCGCCGGTGCGGCGCCGAGCGAGGCCATGGTGCCGGAGGCGCTGTGCTCGGCCATGGCCCGGCCCCGGACCCTGGCGGCGTCGAGCAGCACCTGGCCGTCCATCGCTCCGGCCCAGTGCAGGGCGGCGAGTTCGCCGAGGCTGTGGCCGACGGCGACGTCCGCCTCGATGCCCAGGGCGTCCAGCGCCCGCAGGCCGGCCAGCGAACCGGTGGCGATGCGGGGCTGGGCCACCTCGGTGGCGTTGGTGTCCCCGTCCGTGGGCAGCCCGGCGCCGGCGTAGACGTCCGCCGCCTCGGGGAAGCGGCGGGCCAGGGCGCCCCCGGCCGTGCCCGTGCCCGAGCCCTGGCCGGGGAACAGGAAGCCGATCCGACTGTTCTCACCGGTCCGGCCGAGGAACGTGCGGCCGCCGTCGACGGCCCGGAAGCGGGCGTCGGGGCCGCGTGCGTCGAGGGCCTTGACGAGCCCGCGCAGCTGCTGTCCGGCGTCCTCCGGGGAGGTGACGACCGCGGCCGCCCGCCAGGGCTGGTCGAGGAGGTCGCGCTGGAGTGTCGCGGCGAGGTCCCCGATCTGCGCGTACGACAGCTGAGTGGTGTAGTCGGCCGCCTGGACGAGGCGTTCGCGCAGTTCGCCGGGGGACTGCGCGTCGAACATCAGGAGTTCGCTGTCCTGCAGGGAGCCGGCCAGGGTGAGGGCGCGGCGGCTGGGGGACTTGTGCGGCAGGGCCGCGGTCTTGTCGAGGACGACGTGGGTGTTGATACCGCCGAATCCCATGGAGGTGACGCCCGCGCGCAGCGGCAGATCGTCCGGCCAGGCCTCCGCCCGGCGCAGCACCCGCAGCGGCGCCTTGTCGGCGGTGAGCAGGTCGTGCGGGTCGACGCAGCCGAGCGCGGGCGGCAGCATCCGGGTGTGCAGCGCCATGGCCGCCTTGATGAGACCGGCGATGCCGGCCGCGGCCTTGGTGTGGCCGATCATGCCCTTGATGGAGCTGATGACCGCGGGCGTGTCGGCGCCGGCCGCGATGCGGGACTCCGACAGCGCGGTCAGCTCAGTCAGGTCGCCGACGGCGGTGCCGGTGCCGTGGCCTTCGAAGAGGGGTACGGTTTCGATGCCGAACCCGGCTTGTTCGTAGGCGCGGTCGAGGGCGTGGCGGTAGCCGTTGGCCTCGGGGCGGGTGATGCCGCCCTGGCCGTCGGAGGAGATGCCCCAGCCGGGGATGCTCGCGTAGATGCGGTGCCCGGCGGCGAGCGCGTCCTCCTCCCGCATGAGGACGATCATGCCGCAGCCCTCGCCGGGCCAGAAGCCGTTGGAGTGGCGGTCGTACAGGCGCATCTCGCTCGTGGACAGGGCGCCCGTCTTCGCGAACCCGATGATCTCGAAGGGGTCGATGGACAGGTCGACGCCACCGGCGACCGCCACGTCGACGGTGCCGCTGAGCAGTGCGGAACCGGCAGTGGTCACGGCCAGCAGCGACGAGGAGCAGGCCCCGTCCACGCTGTAGCCGCCGCCGTTGAAGTCGAAGTGGTTGCAGATGCGGCCGGCGATGGTGTTGGACAGGCCGCCCGCCAGGGTGTCCTCGTCGACGGGCGGGAAGGGCTTCTTGTACTCCTCCTCCATCCCGGCGGCGAACTCCGCGACGCGCTCGTCCTCCCAGCCCATGCCCTTGAGGGCCCCGGCCAGGACCCGGCGCACGTACGGCCAGCGCTGCCGCATCACGTGGGCGCGGGAGAACTCCCCGGTGAGGGTGTTGCCGATCATCACGCCGGTGGTCTCCCGCGGCAGGCCGTCGCCCGCCGGGAAGCCGGCGTCGGCGAGGGCCCGGCCCGCGACGTCCAGGGCGAGCCAGTGCGTGAGGTCGGTGGACCGGTAGGTGCTGCCCGCGATCTTGTGGGCGACGCGGTCGAACTCGTACCCCTCCAGGACCGCCGCGGTCCGGGCGTAGAAGCGGTCCGGCACGGTCGGGTCGGGATCGTAGTAGTCGGCGAGGTTCATGCGTACGTCGGGCAGCCTGCGGAAGGCCCGGCGGCCCGCGACGGCGTTCTCCCACAGTTCCTGAGGGGTCACCGCGTCGGGGTAGCGGCAGGCCATGCCGACGATGGCTATCTTGCTCATGCGGACACCGTCTCCTTCTGCCCGCCCGGAGCGGTTCCGTTGACCTGCCGGGAGCCCGTCAGGGTGTGGAAGGACTCGTGCACGGGGGCCGGCGGTGCCTCCGCTCCGGTGCGCTTGCCCAGGCGGTCGAGCCACCAGAGGTAACCGCCGCGGATCAGGCAGACCAGCGCGGTGGCGAAGAACAGGCCGTACGCGATGTGCAGCGCGGTGAGCAGGCCGTACATGCCGGCGACACCGCCGCCGAAGGCGATCTGCTGGAGGCGTCCGGACGGGGACGTGCCCGGGTCGGTGATCATGTAGTTGGTGAAGAGGACGAAGGCCGTGCCGGTCATCATGCCGAGGCCGGAGGGGATGGAGGTGTCGAAGAGCAGGCCGCGGACGACGGCCTGCAGCGCGAATCCGCCGACCCAGGCCGCGATCAGCCACATGCGGCCGGTGAGCTTGGCGTTGAGCATGGTGCCGAGCACGATGATGATGCCCGGGAGCACCCAGTCGGCGGGGCCGTACAGGTACTCGGTGAAGTGGTAGGGCGGGGCGATACTGGCCCAGGGGAAGAGCAGCAGGATGACGGCGATGCCGAAGTTCGACGGGTTCATGTAGTGCCGCATCCGGCCGCGCAGCGGGGCGCGCAGCACCCACTTGGTGCCGACGGCGACGATGACGCCGAACACCATGACCCAGACACGGTCGTTGACGTAGGTCAGCATGTTCACGGCCAGGCCGGTGATGTGCGAGGGGAGCAGGAACTCCATCACTCCGCGGGGACCGCCGCCGAGGTAGCGGGCCCGGCGTCCGTCGACCCGGGCGCTGATCGCCTCCAGACCGGTCTCTACCGTGTAGGCGGTGACGAGGGCGACGAAGGGCCAGGTCCACGGCTGTTCGAAGCCGAGCACGGTGTAGCCGAGGATGTTCAGTACGGAGATCGAGAGGGCGAACCGGCGCAGCGCCTTGATGACCTTGGCATCGTGCCGGGGCGCCGCCTGGGGGGCTGCCTGCGCGGTCGTCTGCTTGTCGGACACGGTCACTTCTCCTTGGCGTCGGCGCCGAGCTGGAGCGTGTGCCAGCCAGGGCTCAGCTGAAGATCCTGCTTGCGTACCTGGCCGCTGCGGTCCCGCCAGACGAGGTCGACCCGCACGGGACCGTCGGTCTCCTGGCCCAGGCCGATGTGCACGTCGCTGCTGCGCCGCCCGGAGTGGCCGCCGCCGCCGTCGACCCGGCCGAGGCGGGTGCTGCCGTCGGACAGCGTCACCGTCGCCTGGGCGCCGATCACCGGAGAGCCCGTCTGGTCGACGAGGTTCAGCCCGAGGTGGTCGCCGGGCTTCGCGGTGGTGTTCTGGTAGAAGACCGGCTCGCCCCACTGGCGGGCGACCGCCATGTCGAGGCGTCCGTCGCCGTCGGCGTCACCGGTGGCGATGCCCCGGGTGGGCACGGGCACGGCCATGCCGAGTTCCTTGGCGAGGTTTTCGTAGCCGCCGTCGCCGGCCTTGCTGAAGAAGCGCAGGGTCTGGTTGCCGGCGAGGTCGTCGCCCTCGCGGACGTTCGGCCACCACAGCGGGTCGGCGACGAGGGCGTCGTTGGAGGTCGCCAGTTCCTGCAGCTGCGGCCAGCGGTTGGTCTTGCCCTTGACGAAGCCGTTGGCCTGGGCGATCTCGATGTCGCCGTTGTTGTCGAAGTCGCCGGTCTTCACGTCCCAGCCCCAGCCGGACCAGGCCAGCCGCAGCGCCGTGCTCCGGTCGGTGAAGGGGGCTTCGCCCTGGCTCATCCGGGCCTTCAGGTCCTTCTTGTCCTTGGCCTCGCTGATGAAGGCGAAGTTGGACTCCTGGATGCCGAAGGAGGTGGTGATGTTCGAGACGAAGGCGTCGTAGAGGCCGTCGTTGTCGAGGTCGGCGAAGTCGACGCCCATGCCCTTGAAGGAACTGCGGCCTATTTCCTTGGACTTGGGCACGGTTCCGCGGTGCACGGCCTTGACCTCGCTGAAGCTGATCTTCCCGGGGCGGGAGTTGTTGTACAGCAGCGCCGAGGTTCCGAAGTCGTGGCCGAGGTACATCTCGGGCAGCTGGTCGCCGTCCAGGTCGGTGGCGGATGCCGCCAGGGTCCAGCCCTGGTCGATGCCGTCGGGCAGGACGTCCTTCTGCTCCTTGAAGCCCTGCTCGGTCCAGCGGAAGAAGTGGGATCCGCCGCCGTTCTGGGCGTGCGACAGGGAGTCGTTCATGGTCACTCCGCCGTCCTTGGACGGGTCGAGGACCGGGCTGTCGGGGAAGTAGTTGCCGATGAGGATGTCGTTGTGGCCGTCGCCGTCGAAGTCGGCGACGACGGAGGTGTTGGAGTTCCACAGGGGGCCCGTGTAGGTGTCCCTGCCGTTGCCGGGCACGAGCTCGACCGGTTCGAAGCTGTCGGGGGTCATGGTGCCGGTCGTACGGACCTCGGTCTTCTCGCCGGACTGTTCGCCGGACTTCGCGTCGGCCCTGGCATCCGGCTTCGCCTCCGGCTTCGCGAGGAAGAGCACCGGGGTGCGTCCCCAGTAGTGCACGAGGAGGTCGGTCGCGCCGTCCTCGTTGAAGTCGGCGGGCGTGCAGCCCATCGGCGCCATCGTCTTGCTCTTCGGGAGCGGCGCGGGGTCCAGTGCGAACGGCTCGTAGGTCGCGCTCTTGCGGCCGGGCACCGGAGCCGGCGTCACCACGACCTGGTCGATCCTGGGGTCGGTGACGCACAGGTCGTTGTCCAGCCCGTCACCGTCGATGTCGTTCATGGCGATGCCGGCGCCGACCGAGGAGATCCAGGCGTCGATGTGCTCGTACGCCTTGTTGACCTTGCGGATCGTCTGCTGCGGATAGCCGGACGGCATCGCGATCGACATCGGTGTGAACGAGAAGTTCTCCGCCAGTTCGCGCCGGTCGGCCGCGGAGGATTCCGGTGTTTGCACGGCGTAGTAGGTGCCCACCATGAGGGCGAAGGCAACGACACCGGGCGCCTGTTTGGTCAGCCAGGTCAGTGGGTGGGTCATGAGTTCGCATCTTTCTGCGCGAGGGGAACGGCGGAGAGTGCGGCGGCGATCTGCTGTCGCCAGGTCTCATAGGCCGGTGTGGCACCGGCGTTGCCGGCCACGTCGGCCGTGGGCATGAGGTCGCGGCAGAGCCTGGCGGCCTCTTCCGGGGTCCGGTCGCACAGCACGCGGGCAGCGAGCCGTGTGTGCGGGATCGTCAGTCCGGCCTTCTCGCGGGCCTCGGTGGCGAACGCGGCGCCCTGGGCGAGCTGCGGGCGGTGCTCGCCGGCGTGCCGGGCGAATGTCTGCAGCTCGCCCTCGTCGGCGCTGCCCGCGTAGGTGGCGGCCAGTCCCGCGCCGCCGTACAGGTCGGGGTGCCGGTGCGCGGGGTAGGCCGCGATCAGTCTGGCGACGGTGTCGGGGTCGGTGCCGCCGACGAACCACAGCGCCCGGCCGATGCCGTGGTCGATCGCCCGCGCGCTGTACGCGGCGGATCCGCCCGCCCAGGTGAAGGGGTGCTCCCGGTGCGGATCGCGGACGTATGCGTCGGTACGGAAATACGCTTGGTGGAAGCCGTATCCGTCGAGGATCAGCCAGCGCAGCAGCGGGTCGGTCCGGGTCACGTCCGGCCACAGGAAACGCGGCAGCCGGGCCATGGCCCAGCCGATTCCGACGTACACCATGTAGATGTGGTGCTGCCCCTGTCCGGCGAGCAGACCGGTCAGCCTTTTGGTGCTTCCGGCCAGTGCGTCGAGCATCACGGCGCCCATTCCTGCGCCTTCGTAGGCGAATCCGCGGAACTCCCGGTCCACCCCTTCAAGCCATTCCTCGGCTTGCTCAGGCGAACGGGCTTCCACTGCATAGCCGTAGCCCTGCAGGAACGTACTTCCGATGGTTTCCAGTTTTTCTTTTGCTTCTGCGTTCTTCACATGGAAACCACGGACATCCAGTCTGGTGGCCGAGACATTGGGTGTGAGAATCTTGCGCCGCAGCGCACGGAGACCTGTGGACACGCGGAGAACCGCCCCTCATTGATTGTCTGCGACCCCCGGGCCTGAGTTCAGTCATCAGCAGGAGCGCAGCTTTACGAGTGGTGCATCACGCCGATGGAGATTCGCTTCACCGGTTCGCCGTCGGCACCTTGCTCCGTACGGCACGACGCCATAGTTCGTACGCGGGAACGCCGGCGCTCCGTGCGTCGGCCACGGCGCAGTCGTCGGCGAGTCCGGACGCCTGTTCCACGGAGAGACCGGCCAGCGCGGAGACGGCGGCGTGGGTGTGCTCGGGCACCGCCTGCGCGTGCGCGCGGGCCTTCGCGGCGAACACGGCGCCCTGCGCGAGGTCGGCCCGGTGCTCGCCCGCCTCGGCGGGCAGCGTCCGGAGGCCGGCCGGGGTGCAGCAGCCGGCGAACGTGGCCGCGAGCCCGACGCCGCTCCACAGGTCGGGCTGCCGCTCTGCGGCGAACCGGCGGACCGCGGTGGCGACGTTCGCCGGGTGGGCGCCGTGGATGAACCACAGCGCGCGGCCGATGCCCTGGTCGACGGCGCGCGGGAAGTAGGCGGCGTCGCCCTGCCAGGGGTAGGCGTCTGGCACGCGCTGCTCGTCGACGAACCGACGGGTGTGGAAGTAGGCCTTGTCGAAGCCGTAGCCGTCGACGGCCAGCCAGTGCATCTGCGGATAGAGGGCCGCGTCGGTGAGTTCGGGCAGCACCTTCTTCCACAGCGGCCGCGGGAGGCGCGCCATGGCGAACCCGATGCCGATGTAGTTGAGGAAGACGTGCCGGGCTCCCTCACCGGTGAGGAGGTCCCGGGTGCGGTTCCCGCGGCCCGGTCCCATCGCGTCCCGGACGACGCAGGCCATCGTCGCGCCCTCATAGGCGAATCCCTGCAGTTCCGGGTCGATCATGGCCAGCCTGCGCTCGATCTCGGGCAGGCTCGGCGCCTCGATCCCCCACTCGAAACCGCAGACGACCGCCTGGGGGACGTGCTCCAGCCGTCGGGTGGCAGCCGTCGGCTCGACGGGAAATCCACGCCGGACGAATTCCACATCGGCCAGGGACGGGGCCATGAGCATTCTGCGGAGCGTGCCGATCGCCGCCATGTCCGCCTCCTTGTCTCCACGACGAGTGCAAGAGGGCCTCATCGTCGGGGCGGCACCGATCCGCGGGCATCTTCAGACGTGCGCAGGTGTTCGGTGGCCCAGGGCCTCCCTGCATTCCCCCGGAGAAGAGGGGACTGTCAACGGGTCCTGCGGACGGCGACTTCCTCGGTGTGCACCTCTCGCGCGCATTCGGTGCAATGCAGCTGGGACTGCACGAGCCCTTCACAGCCGATGTGCTGCGCCTGTCGTGGCGGCCCGCCCTCATTGGGCAGATGACGGTCCCCCCATTGCATGAGGGCGATCACCGCACGGGCGAGGTCATTCCCTTTCGGAGTGAGCCGGTATTCATAGCGGACTGGCTTCTCCTGGTACGGGATCTTCTCCATCAGCCCGTTCTCGACCAGCCTGGCGAGCCTGGTGGCGAGCACGTTCCGGGCGATGTCCAGGGTGCTGAGGAATCCGTCGAACCGATTGATGCCGAGGAAAGCGGAGCGGACGATGAGCAACGTCCAGCGCTCCCCCACCACTTCGAGTGACCGCGCAATATTGCAGTCCTGGCCGTCATAGGTACGTTTCAGCATTCGGTCACGGTAGGCAGCCGACAACTCCTGTGAAAAGACCGAGGTGGTGAAGTAGGCCTGAGTGACCGGCCGGCCGCGGAAAGCGGCGTCCGCGCCGCGTCGCCGGGGGCCGTTTCCGCAGCCCTTGCCACCTGCGCGGGAAATAAGCACTGCGGAAGACGCCGGGGGTGGTCGGGGGCGTCATCCTGAACGTGAGCAACGGACCTTCCCGCCCCCCGAAGGAGTCCCGACCATGGCGGTCAGTACCAACCGCCGCCCCTCAGACGCCCCGTCGGCCTGGGAACGGCTGAACAGCAGCGGACGCAGAGTGGCGCTCGGCGTGTATCTCGTCCTCGGGCATCGTGCCGGGCCACTGGGCGGAGCACCTCGCCCAGGCGGTGCAGCTCCACGGCTGGCACCGGCCGCTTTCCGAAGCCCGTGGCGTTCTCGGCATCCCTTTCCCCTGTCAGGTCGCGTCGGAGTGGATGCACCATGGCTACGCCCCGGCCGTGGCTGTCCCCCGCTCACGCACCTGAAGCGGCGCAGGCTCTCGGATCAGGAGGCCAGTGCCGGCTGTCTGTCGGCATGTTCAAGCACGTTGTGCACATAGGCCGCGCTGACCAGTGTCATGTGGTGGTGCCATCCCGGGTAGGACCTGCCCTCGAAGTCCTGGAGCCCGAAGCCGCTGTCCAGGTCCCGCAGCACCTGCTTCGTGTGGGCCTGCATCTGGACCGTGGCGATGACGTCCTCGATCCGCCGGTGCACCATGTTGGTCAGCCACAGGGTGCCGGGCCGCGACTGCCGGTCGCAGCGGACGGAGAGCAGGCGGTACGTGCGCTGCGGCAGCTTCTCGAACGGGCCGCTGCGCGGCAGGCCCACGAGGCCCGCCTGGACCGTCAGGGTCCGGCCCTGCGGTGCCGTACAGATGGTGGTTGCGAGGCTGCCGCCGTAGCCCGACTCGAAGAACTTCCCGGCCGGCAGGACGACGGGCTGGGACCGGCCGTCGCGCCGTGGGGCTTCGAGGTGGCGGCCGACCACCAGCGGCAGGTTGCCCGGCACGGCCACGCCGAAGTCGCAGCCGAGCCGGCTGAATCCGCGTACCAGCGTGCCCGCTCCGGCGTGGGCGCTGAGGTCGGCGATGACGGGGACGGCCGCCCGGCGGGTGCGCTCGCTCATGGCGCGCGCCAGATCGAGGGCGTGGTCCTCGAGACCCTGCGCGGCGACATCGTGCGGGATGCGGGCGCGCGCCCTGCGGTTGGAGTCCCTGATCCAGGCGCCGGGCAGGAACAGCCGCCAGTCGACCGGGACAGCTCCGCCCCGGTGCACCAGGAACCCGCCGATGCCGACCTGGCAGTTCACCGACCTCCCGGTGTCGGGGACGAAGCGCCGGTGGACGCCGCAGGAGTGCTCGCCGCGCTTGCGCATGACCGTGACGTCGATCTGCCAGGCCACCGGGTTCAGCTGTTGCTCAGCCCAGCGCATGATCTCCTGGTTGGCCGGCTCCCACTCCCAGGGACTGGCGTTGACGAACTGGTGCAGCGACTGCGCGGCCGTCGGCGAGTCCGAGATGGTCGCAGCCAGCCGCCGCATCGACTTCTTGCCCGGGGTGCGCAGCAGGCTCACCAGGTAGGCGTGCGCCCAGCGGCGCTGATCGGCACGGGGCAGGTGGGCGAAGATCTGCTCCGCGAAGTCGAAGGCCGATGGCTGCTGTTGGAGCGAACTCGTCATGAACACAGCGTGGTCCCCCTGTCGGCCACAGTAACTGGATGCAAAAATAATAACGGTTGACCTCTTTTTTTGATCCGCCCGTGCGGCCCCGTTCCGGAGACTCTGGAAAGTCCACCTCCGCCCGCGCGGCGACGAGGTGGACAAGTGCGGACAATCCGTACTGGCCGGGAGGCGGCCCGCAGGGCGGGACCGGACTCCGCCCCAGGACTCAACCGGCCGTTCAATGGCCTGAGTTGGGCCTGAGTGCGGCGCGAGCCACCAGGGGCCGCCTCGATCGCAGGTCACGGACACAGGGGCACAGGGGCACAGGGGCACAGAATCGCAGGGGTACGGGGTCACTGGAGCCCGCGGGGACCCGGAGTCACAGAAGCTCAGACCACACCAACCGCTCGGTATGCTCCGTGTCCGTCCTCCCGGTGTCGCCTCAAGCGGCCCACGGGGCGATCGGGTACCAGGGGATGATCTCCCGGCGGGCGAGCAGCCGGACGTCCCAGTAGAGGAACGTGAAGGCGCCGGCGACGATCAGGGCGACGGCGGTGAGGACGGCGACGCGTCCCGGCTTCGCCATCCACCGCTGCACCCGTGCGCCCGCCGCTGCGGACAGCGCCACGAAGACGATCGCCATGATCGCGATGTTGCCCACCGACTGGAGCGTGAACGCCGCGGCGCCGTACAGCGGGTTCCCGCTCTCCGCCGCGTCCCGGAACAGCTGCCGGAACAACGGGTAGGGCCGCCCGATCAGGAAACTGCCGATCAGCACGCCCATGAAGACGGTCTGCGCGTGCGGAAACCTGCGGCGAAGACGCGCGAAGGGATCACGGACGAACCCGAGCGCGCTCAGCCCCAGCCAGAACATCGACAGGCCGACCACGCCGAACGCGACCATGCTCTGCACGGAGCGGCCGGAGAGCACCCCGGGGACGGACTCGGCCTCGGAGAACTGCGGCATCGACGTCCCCACGAACCCCACCAGCACGCCGTACAGCGCGGACACCGTGACCATCCCGAGCGACAGCGGGCCCAGCGGCTTGAGCGCCTGCACCACCCGTCCCCACGGGCTGCCCACCGTGCCGAGCAGCGGTGCGACCGTGCCGAAGGCGGCGATGTTGCAGGCGGTGAAGGTACCGGCGAGTCCCGACGTGAAGGCGAAGACGATGCCCGCCACGACACCGGAGATCGGCGCCTCGGGGTCGTGGCCGAGCAGGGTTCTGGCGATGTTCCCGCCGATCGTCCGGTCCACGAACTCGGCAGACCACACCACCGTGAGTAGAAAGCCCGCTGCGACGCTCAGCAGGAGCACGCGCCACCGCCGGCGCACCGGTCCGGTTGCGGGTGCGCCGGTCTGTCCCGCACGGTCCCGTGACGAGACCTGCATCTCCTGTGCGTGTGTCATCGAGGCTCTCCAGTCGGCTGGTTCGACGGTGGGGACCGCGAGAGCGCCGCCCCAGCGGGAGAGTAGGGAGAGCCCCGATCCGGGAGCGTCTCCGAGATTGCCGAGGGCGGATTGCGCTCGTACGGCCGGAGACACCGGCCACGGCGGCAAGTCGGCACACTTCGGCAAGTCGGAGGGTGGACGGGAGAAGCCGGGTATCAGTGACTGCGCGTTTCAGGCAACTTCGCATTGCCGCGCTGCGCCACGGAGGCAATGCTTTCTGTTGATGCGACTGTCAATAGGAAGCCAGGGAGGACATGACCAGGCAAAACCGCGCGGTGCGTACGCGCAGGACGCTGATCGACGCAGCCGCCGAGGAATTCAACCGGGACGGCTACCACGGAACGACGCTGGCTCAGATCGCCGATGCCGCAAAGATCTCGATGGGAGCGCTGACCTTCCACTTCCCGAACAAGGCCCAGCTCGCCGATGCCGTCGCGGAAGAGGCGTGGGCCACGGCGAGGAAGGTGGTCGAGCACGTCGCCGACCAGCCGGCCCCGGCGCTCCAGCGCACGATCGCGTTGACCCTGGAGCTCACCCGACTGATCGAGGAGGAGGTGCTCGTACGGTGCGCGGTGCGCCTGTCCCGGGAGTGGCACAGCTCCACCGGGTGGGCCGAGGTGTGGCTGCCGCTGGTCACCAGCCTGGCCGGCCAGGCGCATGCGAGCGGTCAGCTGAGCGGCCGTACGCTGCCGGACGACCTGACCGGGCTCATCCGCCTGCTGATCGAGGGCTCCGAGGTGAATCTGCGGAACTCCGGGGCGGCGGAGCCTTCCGACGAGAGTGCCGTCGACCGGCTCCAGCACAGCTGGCGCCTGGTTCTTGAGGGCATCGCACCGTCGGGCAGCGCTGCGACGCTCCCCCCGCCGGGCGCGGGCATGGACGGTGCGGCGTCTGAGGGGGGAGCCTCCGTCGCCGGGGCCCCGTCCGGATCCCCGCCCGGCGGGAAGGCGTGAACGGCGGGGTCCGGACGCGGGCTCGGGCTCTCACTGGGCCGTTCGTCCTCCGTCCACGGCGAGCGCCGCTCCGGTGACGAACGAGGAGCGGTCGCTGCATAGCCAGACCGCCGCCTCGGCGATCTCCTCGGGCGACGCGATGCGCTTCTGCGCCGACCGTCCGCCGAGGGCTCCCCCGCTGCCGGGTGTGATCTCCGTGGCGTGCTCCAGGAGTTCCGTGCGGGTGCTGCCGACCACCAGGGCGTTCACCCGTACGCCCTGCTGTCCGTAGTCGGCCGCCGCCGCCCGGGTCAGGCCGAGCACGGCGTGCTTGGCCGCGACGTACGGCGCCGAGGCGCGGGTCGCCCTGACCCCGGCGACGCTCGCCGTGTTCACGACGACGCCGGCACCGGTGTCGAGCATGAAGGGCAGCTGGGCGCGCATGCAGTTCCACACGCCCCGCACGTTGACGTCCATGGCCTGGTCGTAGACCGCGTCCTCGACCTCGTGCAGCCGCTGGCCCGACGTACCCCATCCGGCGTTGTTGAAGGCGCAGTCCAGCCTGCCGAAGGCGGTCAGGGCGGCCTGCACCGCCCGCCCGACGTCCTCCGGCCGGACGACGTCGCCCGGTGCGCACACCGCGGCACCGCCGGCCCCGATGATGTCCTCGGCCACGCGCCGGAGTGCCTCCTCGCGCCGCGCCATCAGCACCACGGCCGCGCCCTCGGCCGCGAACAGCCGGGCCGCGGCGGCGCCGATGCCGCTCGACGCCCCCGTGATCATGACCACCTTCCCCCCGGCCAGGCCGGTCCCTCCGCGGCCTTCCGTGATCACTGCCACCGTGCTCCCTCCCCAGGTGCCGTGTGTGGGGTCACCCCCGGACGAGTGCTGCGGTCTCCGCGTCGATGCGGTGCAGCAAGGCCTCGTCGATGTCCTCCAGCCGGTCGACCAGGTGCCCGACGCCGGACGCCGCCATCAGCCGGCGCTGGAATCCGTGGGCGAAGTCGCTGGGATGCCCGATGAAGGCCGTGCCGAGCCGCCCGGCCTCCGCGGCCACCTCCGCCACGTCGTCGATGAACAGCATCTGGTCGAAGCGCAGGCCGAAGATGTCCGCGGTGATCTCGCGCAGGCCGGGCCGGAAGTCGGCCGTGCACACGTAGCCGGCGGAGAACAGATCCAGGCAGTCGTCGAGGTGCCGGAGGAAGTGGTCCCGGCCCAGACCGCCGTAGCAGACCGTCTCCAGCCCCAGCGCGCGCAGCCGGAGCAGGAGTTCGCGACCGCCGGGCAGTTGCCGGACCGAGTGGTCGGCGAGGTACTTCTCGCGTGCGGCGAAGTAGGTCTCCAGCACCTCGTCGGGCTCCATGGCGACACCGGCGGCGTGGGCCAGCGCTCGGGCCGCCGACCTGGGATTCTGCGAGAAGACGCGCTGTTCGACGGCCTGGGTGTACGCGCCGCCGCGGCTGACCACGAAGTCGTGGATCACGGGGCTGAACGTGTCGTTCAGGAGCACCCCGTCGATGTTGACCGCCGCCACCCGCAGATGATTCAGCCGCAAGATCTCTCCTCTGTCCGAGGTGCACAGATGCCGGTCCTGACGCGGCGCCGTGGGAATGCCGGAGCCCCCCGTCGCCGGCTCAACAGCCGCCGCCCACTTTCGCGATCGCGGTGAAGGCGGTCGCCTCGCCCTGCACGCCCCTGATGCGGACCGTGTGCCGCGGGTCCGCGGGGTGGGACGGCTGCGGCTCCGCCGTGATGGTGCAGGGGGAGTCGAACTCCACGTAACGGTGGAACTCGACATCCATCTCGGTGGGGATGCCCATGTCATTCTTGGAGTCGAGTGCGTGTGTCGCCTGCCGTACCGCCTCCAGGAGCAACATGCCGGGCACGTGGTCGACGGGGTGGTCGAACAGGACCGGGTGGCTGGTGTCCACGCGCAGCGTCCACGGCCCGGGCCGGCCCGGAGGGGCGGACGGGGACAGGACGACGTCCTCGGAGAACCGGCACCCGACCTCGCTCGGCGGCAGCGGCGGTGCGGGTTCGGAGGCCTCGTCGAAGATCCGGGCCGCATCGCCCCGGTCCCCGCGCATCCGGCGGTAGACGGCCGGGGAGTGACAGGTGAAGCTGGTGGTTGCGGACCCGAGCGGCACGGAACCACGCATGACCTGGAACTCCATGGTGACGGCGGCCGGCACACCCCGTATCCGTCGCATCTCGGAGCAGGTCACGTGCAACTGCAGTTCCGCGGGCCGGCGTTCGATGCGCAGGGCGTGCAGGTTGGCGGTGAACCGGAAGCGCGTCCAGATCATCTGGTGGCCGAAAGGGACGAGATAGGCGGCGTGCATCAGCAGCGCGGGCGCCTGCCGGACCGTTTCACACAGCAGCAGCGGGTCGTACCGGGTGCGGCTGGTCCGGTAGAAACTGTGGCTGCGCGGCCATTGTGCGGTGGCGGTGAAGTCGTCGGCCCCGGTCCGCTGCCAACCGGTTAAGAACACCTCGGAGACAGCGGCGCGGTGCACGTATTCCTTGGGGACGGTGGTGGTCAGGACCGCTGGTGGAGCCTCGCCGGCGCGTTCGGGGGATCTGAGCATGATCACTCCCAGGGGAGAGGAAGCCCAAGAGGGCGTAAGGTGCTGGCAAAGGAAAAAATAAGGGGCATTCTGTTTCTCTGTCGAGAGTCTTGGCCATGATCCATATGATTACTGAGGTTGAACTCGTGGTGTCGCGGGGTTGCTCAGGTGGGTCCGACAGTCAGGCCGGGGCTCGGCGAGGCAGCCGTCCACGAGACCAGACGCTTCGACGGGGTTGGGGTCGGGTGCGCAGGGCGGCAGGCAGTGGATGGTCAGCCAGTCCCGGGATGCGGCGAACTCCCGGAGTCCGGCGGCCTTGTGGAGGTTGAGGCCGTCCCAGATGAGCACGATGGCCGGCAAGCTGCTGGTGGGCGGCGATCAGCAGCGGTAGTCGCGCCAGGAGAAGCTCTTGCGCCGGTCACGGTTGCCGTCGTCGCGGCGGGGCCGCAAGATCAGCCGCGACCGGTGGCCGGGCCTGAAGCAGGTCGGCGCGGCTGTGCAGATCCTTCTGCGGGAACGGCCGCGGACCCGGACCACCCCGGTGATACCGAACGAATGACGAGCCGTCAGCCCCTACGACTCCACGAGTTGCCCATCGAGTAACGCGCCGACCAGGCACCCTCCGCCGGCACAGCCTCGGCTTCACGCGGAATCAGCAAGTCCGCCTGAACGGCATACGGCCACCGAGGATTTGGCTACGGGCGCCCCGCGGGGGGAAGATAGTGAATGTTCGGTTTTTATGGAGGCCCCGTGGCAACACGCAGAGTGAAGCAACCCCGGGCACTGCGGACCCGGGAGTCCATCGTGCAGGCCGCGGCCCAGGTCTTCGACGAGCTGGGCTACAGCGGATCGAGCATCGCCAAGATCGTGGAGCGGTGCGGGACCACTCCGGGCGCGGTCTACTTCCACTTCAAGTCGAAGGAAGCACTGGCCGACGCAGTGATGGAGGCCCAGTCGCGCACCATCCTCCCGCGGCTCGAGTCACAGCGCCTGCAGCGCGTGGTCGACGCGACCATCGTCTGGGCGCACCAGCTCCAGTCCGACCCCCTGCTGCGCGCCGGGGTCCGTCTCACGAGCGAGCGGGGCACCTATCAGGCTCACGTGGGTTCGCCGTACGAGTCCTGGGTGTCGATCCTCGGTGACGACCTGGAGGAGGCGCAGCGCGCGGGCGAGCTGCAGCCCGGGGTCGAGCCCCGGGAGCTGGCGGAGTTCATCCTCGAGGCGTGCACCGGGATGCAGATGTACGCCGCCGCCACCACACGCCGGAGCGACCTCCCGGTCCTGGTGGAGCGCATGTGGCGCTATCTGCTTCCAGGTGTGGCGGTGCCGGCCATGATCACGCAGGTGCTCACGCAGTCGACGTGGACGCTCGAACCCAGGTGAGCTCTGCCGGGCGTCGGCCCCGAGGGTGTGCCCGGCCGGTCTCCGCCCGGCCCGCACACCCCGGGGACCCTGCCGGGCCGTGACTCGTGCGGGCCGTGGCCGCCGGGTCCGCTTCGTGTGGTCATCGTGACGGCCTTCGGCCGCGACGCGGACCTTTACGTGTACGTGTACGAGACGCTGCGCCCTCGCGGCCGGCATCGGAGCCGACACCCCTCAGGCCGCGCCGATCGTCGGCGCTCCCGCAGCGCACTACGGGGGCACCCTCGCCGGAGTTCAGCCTCTCCGGCGCGTGAGGAGCGGGTGTCCGGGGGCTGCCCCCGGGCCGGTCGGCCGGACTTGCGGCTTCCCAGCCGGCCCGCCCGGCGCTTGAGGACAGCTGTCAGCAGGACTTTCGGGAAGGCGTAAGGAGGGGATCCAAGAACGAGCCCCTCCGGCGCTTGAAATAGAGCCCGGAGGGCGATCGGGGGAACGGGGGCGGCGGGCCCGCTTCGGTGTCCTGCCGCGCGCAGGCGGGCCTACGAACTGGCTCACCCGCCCCCGTTGTGCAGTGCAGCCGGGACGAGAGTCCTTGAGCCCCGACATTGTCCTCGAGCGCCGGACAAGCTGAAGGATCAGCCCGCCCGGCGCACGAGGACGGCCGGCACAGCTCAGCGAGTCCGGTAGCGCACGTACATCACGCCACTGTCGAAGGCCCGCTCCTCGACCAGCTCAAGGTCGAGTCGCACCCCGTCGGGGAAGAACCGCTTGCCGCCGCCGACCACGGTCGTGGTGACGAACATGTGGTACTCGTCCACCAGGCCGGCCTTGATCGCCTGCGCGGCCAGCGTCGGGCCGTCGACGGTGAAATCGCGTTCGGCGTCGGCCTTGAGCTTGCGCACCGCCTCCGGGTCGAAGCTCCTCTCGAGGCTGGTCTTCGCGCTGGAAACCGAGTCGAGCGTCGTGGAGTACACGATCTTCTCCGCGGCTTGCCAGTCCCGCGCGTACTGCAGGATCTGCGGCGGCTGGTCGGGCACCTCCAGCGCGGTCTCCCAGTACAGCATCGTCTCGTACATCCGCCGGCCGTAGAGGTACGTGCCGACGGGGCGGAAGAGGTCGTTGATGAAGGTGTGCACCTCCGG
Source organism: Streptomyces sp. WAC 04229 (assembly GCF_003947455.1). Classification (GTDB taxonomy): domain Bacteria; phylum Actinomycetota; class Actinomycetes; order Streptomycetales; family Streptomycetaceae; genus Streptomyces. Next base: position 39,627 of record NZ_QHJH01000013.1, read on the forward strand.
GTCGTCGGCCCCGGTGCCGATGCCTCCCTCCGTCGCCGACACGTAGCCGTCGAGCGAGGTGACCATCGAGTAGATGAGCTTTGCCATGCTTCTCCTTCAGGTACGGGCGTGCCGGCCCGTGACCGGTTCTGCAGGTGGTGACTTCCGCACGACCCGAAACTCATCGGTCCGCCGGCCGGCGATGTGCCGCTCGGGTCCGCCGCCCCTGCGGGACCAGCAGTCCGAAGGGGGCGGGCCGGACTTCCATGCGAAGGCACCTGCTGTGCGCGTTGCCAAGGGTCCGTTCTCCCAGGACCCGGTGACGTCTGTCCAGCCGCTCAGGCGGGCGTATCGCGCACCGTGCTCTGCCGCCTGGTCGTAGACGAGGAGGAACCTGTAGACCCGGTCGTCGTCGGAGATGATCTGGCCGTCCTCGTGATGAAGGTCAGCACCCCCACGCGGCGGGCCACCCGGCGCATCTCGCGCAGCCCTGGTTGCTGACGACCAGCCGGCAGCGTCCGGCCTCCACCGGCCGGCCCTCCGCGCCGTCCGCCCGCACCGGGAGGCGGCGGTGGAGGCCGTGCGTCGATCTGAACTGCCCGATGCCGAGTGGGAGTTCGTCCGGCCGCTGCTTCCTGCCTTGTGGCGGGGGCGGTAGCGGCTGGATGACCGGAGGATACTCAACGGGATCGTGTGGTGGTTGCGGACCGGTACGGCCTGGCGGGACGTGCCAGAGCGGTACGGTCCGTGGACCACGCCGCACACCCGGTTCCGCCCGACGACCAGTACGTCAACAAGGTCGGCACCGGCGTCCGCGGCATCGGGCCAGGAACGGCACTCTCGAGCGGATGCTCACGGCCGCGCAGGCCGGAGCGGACGCAGCCGGTGACATCGACTGGCCGGTGCCCGTCGACTTCACCGTAGTCCGTGCCCATCAGCACGCCGCCGGGGCCCGAAACTGGTGCTCTCCAGCCCCTGCCTCGGGCGTTCCAGGGGCGGCCTGACCAGTGGGATCCACCTGGCCTGCGGCGCGCTCGGCCGCCCGCTCGCCTTCACCTCACCGACGGGAACACCAACGACCGCGCCCAGTTCACCGCCGCAATGAGGGTGATACGGGTGCCTCGCCTCGCGCCGGGACGGCCCCGGGTGCAGCCCAACCATGTGCTGGGCGGCCAAAGCCCTTGGAGTTCCCTCCTTGGCCCTCCTCGTATCCAGCCCTGACCGCGCGCTTCTCCTTCCACAGGTGGTAGAGGGCGATGGCGAGGATCCCGGTGCCGATCAGGTTGGCGACGAAGTGCCACCACACGCGATAGGTCACCAGCGCCGGGCCGGGATCAATCGCACCGAACCAGGTCGACAGACCGATCGCGTTACTGGCACCCAGGGCCACTGAGGCCGTCAGGACGATGTGCTCGATACCGTGAATGCCCTGCATCCAGACGCCCATCCTGGCCCACTTGCGCGTCTTGAGGTGCCCGGTGGCTCGTCGGGTGATCTGCACGATGCCGACGAGGCCGGCGAGGAAGATGAAGTTTCCGGTCAGGTGCAGGATCTCCATGCCCAACGCGGGCTTGGTCGGGTCCACCTGGCCCATGCCACGCGCGAGACCGTTCGCCCAAGGAGTCATCCAGGCAGGGGCGTACGGGTTCGCCACCCAGTATCCGGCCTGGGCGACGTGCTCCTGAAAGTGGCCTATCTGACCGATCACGCCGAGACCGATGACGGCGACCGCGGTCTTGTACAGCCAGGGGCGGAGAGGTCCACGGTTTGCGTAGGCGAGTATGACGACTGCCGCCCACATGGCCGCAGCCCAGCCGATGAACACGACGGCACCCCAGGTGTCCAGTAAGGAGACGGCACCGCCCATCTCGTGACTGCCGTGGCCTGCGGGTGAAGAGGGCCCATGGTCCATGGGTGGACTCCTTGTCCAGGTCGCGGTGGATACTTCGGCTTATGGTCCCGCCACCGTAGGAATCCCCATTTGCAGCAGGCCACTCCACGTGTGCTGTGTTCATCCACAGGCACGGCGGCGTTCTGGTAGGGATCCGCCACATGGTCGGCTACATCGTCGAGCGGGTCGAATCAGCCCGGCGCGCCGAGGAGTTCATCCAGGGCACCATCGCCCGCAACGGCATCGTGCCCGAGACCGCGCACACCGGCCGCGGCACCTCGATGACCTCCAAGAAGGTCTCCCAGCTGCTGATCGACCTCGGGATGACACGGTCGCACTCGCGGCCGAGGACCTCCGGCGACAACCCCATCGGTCCTCGTGGCCCCGCGGGCGATGCTCACCGACCTCAAATACACCGACGTGCGCGTCCACGACCTCAAGCCATCGCCCTGGCTCCGGGGAAGAGGCAGGGGTCGATGCGCCGCCGGCGCTCGAGGAGGCCGAGGAAGGGGAAGAGGCTCCCGGCCCGTAGTTTCGGGATGGCCGGCTCGAGATCGCCGGCCTGTGTGGTCACCCGTCCCGGGGACGACGTGGCGAACTTCATGCGCGACAGCCGTCGCACGCCGAGCAGACACCTCCCGCATCCGTCGTAGGGGCGTTCGATCATGGTCAGGTCCGTGCCGCGCGAGACTTCTCCGTTCCGAGCACGCAAGGTACGGAGAATCGGCGGCCACTCTCGGGGCGATCCGGCTCAGCCCAGGAAGCTCAATCGCACCTGACGGCCGGCATTGTCCTTGTTGGTGTCCACCAGGCACACGGACTGCCAGGTTCCCAGCTCCAGGCGGCCGTCGATCACCGGCAGGGTCGCGTGCGGGGGTACGAGGGCGGGCAGGACGTGGTCGCGGCCGTGGCCCGGGCTGCCGTGGCGGTGCTGCCAGCGGTCGTCGGCCGGGAGCAGGGTGTGCAGTGCGGCCAGCAGGTCGTCGTCGCTGCCGGCGCCGGTCTCGATGATCGCGATCCCGGCGGTCGCGTGCGGCACGAAGACGTTGAGGAGGCCGTCGCGGCCGGCCGCCGCCTCGCGCAGGAAGGACTCGCAGTCACCGGTGATGTCGGCGACGCGCTCCGCCGAGCCGGTGGCGAGGTTGAGGACGCGGGTGGTGAAGGCATCTGACATGGCCCCATCCTGACACTGCGGGAAGATCCGGACCCCCGGCGCCGTTGGTAGAAACGTGAACTACACACGCGAGGTCCAGGTCGTCGTCATCGGGGCCGGTCAGGCGGGACTCGCCGCCGCCTATCACCTGCGGCGCACCGGCTTCGAGCCGGAACGCGACTTCGTGGTGCTGGACCACGCGCCCGGCCCCGGGGGCGCCTGGCAGTTCCGCTGGCCGTCACTGACGTTCGGCAAGGTGCACGGCATGCACTCGCTGCCGGGCATGGAGCTGACCGGCGCGGATCCGGCGCGGCCGTCCGCCGAGGTGGTGGCCGGATACTTCGCCGAGTACGAGCGGACCTTCGGCCTGCGGGTGCGTCGGCCCGTCGACGTGCGCGCGGTGCGCGAGGGGACGGGCGGGCGGCTGCTCGTGGAGACCTCGGCCGGGTCCTGGTCCACGCGGGCCCTGATCAACGCGACCGGCACCTGGGACCGGCCCTTCTGGCCGCGCTACCCCGGGCAGGAGTCCTTCCGGGGCCGGCAACTGCACACCGCTCAGTACGCGGGGCCCGAGGAGTTCGCCGGGCAGCGCGTGGTCGTGGTGGGCGGCGGCGCCTCGGGGACGCAGCATCTGCTGGAGATCGCCTCGTACGCCGCTTCCACCACTTGGGTGACCAGGAGGCCCCCCGTCTTCCGCGAGGGGCCCTTCGACGAGGACGCGGGCCGGGCGGCGGTGGCGCTCGTGGAGGAGCGGGTGCGGCAGGGGCTGCCGCCGAAGAGCGTGGTGTCGGTGACGGGGCTGCCGCTCAACGACGCGATCCGGGCGGGGCTGGAGTCGGGTGTGCTGGACCGGCAGCCCATGTTCGACCGGATCACGCCCGAGGGAATCGAGTGGGGCGACGGGCGGCGCGTGGCGGCGGACGTCATCCTGTGGGCGACCGGGTTCCGGCCCGCCATCGACCATCTGCGGCCGCTGCGGCTGCGGGAGGCGGGCGGCGGCATCCGGGTCGAGGGGACACGCGCGGTCGCCGATCCGCGGGTCCACCTCGTCGGCTACGGGCCGTCGGCCAGCACCATCGGCGCCAACCGGGCGGGACGCTCGGCCGTGCGGGACATCAGGCGACTGCTTGCCGAGGAGGCACCGGTGGCCGCGTGACGCCCGGCCCGGTCACCCGGCCCCGGCCGCCTTCGAGGCCCTCTCCCGGGCCCGGTTGAACTCGGCGACGTTGCGCTGGTGTTCGGCGTAGTCGGCGGTGAAGCGGGTGTCGCCCGGCTTGACCGTGACGAAGTACAGCCAGTCCCCGGGGGTCGGATTGATCGCGGCGGTCATCGCGACGTCGCCCGGGTTGGCGATGGGCGTGGGCGGCAGGCCCATGCGCTGGTACGAGTTGTAGGGGCTGTCGACCCGGGTGTCCTCGGCGGTGGTGTCCAGCGTGGAGCGACCCAGGGCGTAGTTGATGGTGGAGTCCATCTGGAGCGGCATCCCGCGCTCCAGCCGGTTGAAGACCACCCGGGCCACCTTGCCCATGTCCTCCTTGGCGGCGGCCTCCGCCTGCACGATGCTGGCGATGGTGACGGCCTGATACACGTTCAGCGCGTTGCGCTGGGCGCCTGCGGCGACCGGCGCGCCGGTGAACTTCTTGGTCGCCGCGTCGACCATGGCCTCCAGCAGCTTCTCCGGCGTCGGGGACTCCCCGAGCGGATAGGTCGCCGGGAAGAGATAGCCCTCGGGATTTCCCTCGGCGTCGTTCGGCAGCTCGAGGTCGGCCTTGGTGAGGGACTTCTTGGTGGTGCCCGCGGGCAGCTCGAGCGTCTTGTCGACGGCCGCGTAGACCTGCGTCGCCCGCCAGCCCTCGGGGATCACGAGCGAGGTGGGACGGGACTCGCCCTTCTCGTCCGTCGTCAGCAGGGGCACCGCCACGGCGGTGGCGGCCACGACGGCGCCGGCCGCGATCAGGGCGACACGGCCCCGGCGTGTCAGCCGAATCGTCCGCCTCGGGCTCCTCGGTCTCCTCGGGCTCCTGGTGCTGCCGGCGCTCCTCGCGCGCCTCGCGCTTCGTCGCGGAGTGTTCGTCTGCATGCGGGCACGGTAACCCTGATTTGCACACAAACCCGGCATATCGTCATCTTGTCGGCTCCAGTCGGGCGTCTCTGCGGACCAGGGCCGCGTAGCGTCCGTCCCGCTCCAGGAGTTCCTCGTGCGTGCCCTGTTCGGCCAGGCGCCCGGAGTCGAGGACGACGATGCGGTCGGCGTCCCGGACGGTGGACAGGCGGTGAGCGATGGTGACCGTGGTCCGGTTGGCGGACAGCGCGTCGATGGCGTCCTGCACAGCGGCCTCCGTACGGGTGTCCAGCGCGCTGGTCGCCTCGTCGAGGACCAGGACGGGCGGGTCGCGCAGGATGGTGCGCGCGATGGCCAGCCGCTGCTTCTCCCCGCCGGAGAAGCGGTGGCCGCGCTCGCCGACCACCGTGTCGTAGCCGTCGGGCAGAGCGGCGATGTGGTCGTGGATCTGGGCCGCCCGCGCGGCCTCCTCCAGTTCGGCGTCGGTGGCGTCCGGCTTGGCGAAACGCAGGTTCTCGGCGACCGAGGCGTGGAAGAGGTACGTCTCTTGCGAGACCACGCCGATCCCCCGGGCGAGGGTGTCGAAGTCCAGGTCTCGCACGTCGACCCCGTCGAGGGTGACCCGGCCGTCCGTCGCGTCGTACAGGCGCGGCAACAGGTGGCCGAGGGTGGACTTGCCGGCGCCGGTCGGGCCGACGACGGCGAGGCTGCTGCCCGCCGGGACGGTGATGTCGATGCCGTCGAGGACCGCGGAGCCCTGGCCGTCGTAGCGGAACCCGACGTTCTCGAAGCGGACCTCGCCCTTGATGCGGTCGAGGTGGACCGGCTCGTCGCGTTCGGTGATGTCGATCGGCAGGTCGAGGTACTCGAAGATGCGCTGGAAGAGCGCGAGCGACGCCTGGATCTGGACACCGGTCGACAGCAGGCTCACGGCCGGCCGGAACAGGCCCTGCTGGAGCGAGACGAAGGCGACGATCGTGCCGAGGGAGACCTCCGGCCCGCCCAACTGGAGGGCGATGCCGGCGGTCCAGTAGATGACGGCCGGCATGGCGGCCATGACGATCGTGATGACGGCCATTCGCCACCGGCCCGCCATGTTCGACCGCACCTCGAGGTCGACCAGCCCTTCGGACTCGTCCGCGAAGGAGCGGGTGAGCGAGTCCGAGCGGCCCATGGTGCGGCCGAGCAGGATGCCGCTGACGGAAAGCGACTCGGTGACCGTGGCGGCCATCGCGGCCATCTGCTTCTGGCGCCGGGTGGTGATCTTCCGGCGCTCCTTGCCGACGCGGCGGCTGATCCACACGAACACCGGGAGCAGGAGCAGCGAGACGACGGTGAGGCGCCAGTCGAGGACGACCATGGCGGCGACGGTGGCGACCACGCTGGTGAGGTTGGAGACCAGGGAGGTCGCCGTGGAGGTGACGGTCGCCTGCATGCCGCCGATGTCGTTGGCGATGCGGGACTGGACCTCGCCCGTGCGGGTGCGGGTGAAGAAGGCGAGGGACATCTGCTGGAGCCGGCCGTAGACGGCGGTGCGCAGGTCGTGCATGACGCGCTGGCCCACGGTCGTGGAGATCAGCGTCTGCAGCACGCCGAAGACGCTGGTGAGGACGGCGCCGAGGATCATGCCGAGGGCGAGCAGGCTCAGCAGGCCGGTGCGCCCCTCGGGGATCGCGACGTCCAGGATCTCCTTCAGGAGGAAGGGCGTGGCGACCGAGACGAGCGAGGCGGCGCCGACCAGCAGCCCGACGACGGCGAGGCGGCCCCGGTAGGGGCGGAACAGCTTCAGGATGCGTCGCACCTGCCGGGGCTGTTCCTCGGCGTCGGCGGGTGCGGTCCAGGTGGACGCGCGGTCGGGTTGCATGGGCTCCTACGGGGTGTCGGCAGTGGGGGGCCGGCGGATCCCTCGGATCCGCCGGCCTTGCGGAGCATAGGTCATTGTTACCTATACTCACAATGAATATCGTCCTGATATTGTTCCCGCATGACCACCCCCGATTCCGACGGCCTGCTCGCCGAGCAGTTGCTGCGGCTCACCCGCCGGGTGCACCGCATCCAGAAGCGCCACCTGGAGCACCGCGCCCTCGGCATCACTCCGGCCCAGTCCCGGCTGCTGCGCACCCTGGCGCACTACGGCTCGCCGCCCCGCATGGCCGACCTGGCCGAACGCCTCGAGGTGGTTCCCCGGGCGGTGACGACGCTGGTCGACGGGCTGGAGGCGGCAGGGAAGGTGCGACGTGCCCCGGATCCGGCCAATCGCAGGGTTGTCCGGATCGAGCTGACCGACGACGGACGCACGGCCCTGAGCGAGCTGCGTGGCGCCCGCCGCTCGGCCGCGGAGGAGATCCTGGCGCCGCTGTCGGACGAGCAACGCGCGGTGCTCGGCGGTCTGCTGGACACGCTGGTCGACGGCCCCGGCTGCGTACCGGACCGGGGCGCCGTCCGGAGCTGAGGCGTTCCCGAGCGCTGTCAGGCCTTCAGCCGCGCCTTGTCCCCCATCACCACCACGGGACGTGCGTCCGGATCCAGCGTGCGCAGCAGGTACTCCATCGCCGGCTTGGGCAGGCTGACACAGGCCGACGTACCGCTCCCGTGGTCCATGTGCAGCCAGATCCCGCCACCCTTGGACGCGCCCTGGGGACGGGTCGGATCGTTCGGCGAGGTGCCCTTGACGCGGTTGTAGTCGATGGCGATGACGTAGTCGAAGTCGTGCCAGTACGACTTCGCCCACCACCTCGGCGCCGCGAAGGATGCGGAACGGGTGTACGGCAGCCCGGTGTCCGGGGCGGGATCCGGGTCCGGGAGCACACCGCCGGCATCGCTCAGCGTGAAGACGCCCACGGGGCTGCGCTTGTCGTTCTCGCGGTGGTCGGTCGTCCACCCCCTTGTGCCGTTGTGCGCGGCCCAACTGCGGGCGCGGTGCCAGGCGGAGCCCTGCTTGGTGTAGAGCACCACGGTGGCGTCGGCGGAGTCCGGACCGTCGCCGTACACCGCCACGACCTGCCGAGTACCGGTCGGCACCAGCCGCTGGTACCGGTCGCCGACGCCCGGGATCCGCGTCGGGTCGGCCGTGGCACTCGCGTGCCCGGCGCCCTCGGCCGGTCCGCTCCCCCGGTCCCCCGCGCCGCCCTCGGAGGGGCCGCCGCAGCCGGCCAGCGCCGCCACCGTCAGGAATCCCAGGGCCGCCGTCGCGACCGCCGTACGCCGTGTGCCAACACTTCCCATCGGTCCATGGTCGCACCAGCGTCCGCAACCGCGTCCCCAAGGCCCCGCGCGAGTACGGCGGAAGCCGTCCGATCCGTGCCCCACCGCGGAAAACCGCTTGATTTTGGGCATGCCGCGACGCGAACCTTGCACGGTTTGCAGCCTCTCGATGCCGTGTGGCAACGGCACCCCCTGACACGAGCCACTGGGACGTCATGCAGATCCAAGACCTTCCGTATCCCGACCCGGGTGTGCCGGACGCACGCTCGGGCTCCCGCTTCCTGTGGTGGCTGTTCCGCAACCAGCTGGGCGGCCAACTCAAGTCACTGGCCTGGGGCCTGCTGCACTTCGCCTCCGTCTCCGCCCTGCCCTTCTGCGTCGGGTTCGCCATCCAGGCCGTCGTCGACCGCTCCGGCACCCGGCTCGCCCTCGCGGGCGGCCTCATGGCGCTGTGCTGCGCCGGCAACGCGCTCGGCGACACCTTCCTGCACCGCGCCGCCGTCACCAACTGGATCACCTCGGCGGCCCGAGTCCAGCAACTGCTCGCCCGCAAGGCCGCGCTGCTCGGTTCGGCACTGACCCGGCGCGTTGCGGCCGGCGAGGTCGTGGCCGTGTCCACCGGCGACGTCGAGAAGATCGGCTGGTTCGTGGAGGCCGTCTCCCGCTTCACCGCGGCCGCGCTCACCATCGTGCTGGTCTGCGTCGCGCTGGTCGTCTACCAGCCGGCCCTCGGCGTCGTCGTGATCGTGGGCCTGCCCGTTCTGGCCCTCGCGGTACTTCCACTGCTGCCGCGGGCCACCCGGCGGGCCGACGTCCAACGCGAGAAGGCCGGCCGGGCCACCGAACTCGCCTCCGACACCGTCGCCGGCCTGCGTGTGCTGCGCGGCATCGGCGGCGAGGCCCTCTTCCTCGACCGCTACCGGAGCGCCTCCCAGGAGGTGCGCCACGCGGCCGTGCGCAGCGCGCGCATGTGGTCCCTGATCTCCGCGATCCAGGTGCTGCTGCCGGGCCTGCTGCTGATCGCCGTGGTCTGGCACGGCGTCCACCTGGCCCGGGACGGCCGCATCGGGATCGGCGAACTCGTCACCGTCTACAGCTCCGTCATGCTCCTCACCTACCCCCTGCGGCACTTCGAGGAGATCGCCATGGCGTACTCCTTCTCCAAGCCCTCGGCCAAGCGGGCCGCGCGGGTACTGGCGCTGGAACGGGTTACGGACACCGCGGGGACGCGCACCGCCGAGATCCCGACCGGCGATCTGTACGACCCGGCCACCGGTCTCCTCGCCCTGTCGGGCCGGTTCACCGCCGTGGTGTGCGGCGACCCGGACACGGCCGGACGTCTGGCGGAACGACTCGGCGGACACCCCTCGGAGGCGGGTACGTCGGCCCTGCTGGGCGGGGTGCCGCTCGACGAGCTGCCCCTCGGATCCGCCCGCACGGCCGTCCTGGTGCAGGACAAGGACCCGGTGCTGCTCTCCGGCACCCTCCGCGAACTGCTCGACGTACCCGCCTCCGGCGCGGTGAGCGCCGGGGACGCGCTGGCCGCCGCCCAGTGCGGCGACGTGCTGGCCGCGCTCGCGCAGGGCTCGCTCGATGCGGAAGACCCCATGGACGCTCGCATCACCGAGCGGGGCCGCTCGCTCTCGGGCGGCCAGCGCCAGCGGCTCGCCCTGGCCCGGTCCCTGATCACGGACCCCGAGGCGCTCGTCCTGGACGAACCGACCTCAGCCGTCGACTCGCACACCGAGGCACGGATCGCGGAAGGCGTACGGGAGCTGCGCGCGGGGCGCACCACGGTGGTGTTCACCTCGTCGCCACTGCTGCTGGACCGCGCGGACCGGACCGTGTTCCTGCACGACGGCGAGGTCGCCGCGACCGGCACGCACCGGGACCTGCTGCGCACCGAGCCGCGGTATCGGGCGGTGGTGACCCGCGAGACCGACGAGGAGACGACGGCCCGCACGGACGAGTCCGCGTTCGGGGAGCGCTCGGACATGACCGTGGTCGGCGGCCGCAAGGCCGACGGCCGCACGGCGAAGACCCCGGACGACGACGTCCTGGGCGAGGACGACGTACTGCGCCACGACAGCGACGTACTGCACCGGCTGGAAGAGCTCGAGGAGAAGGCATGATCGGCGTCGCACCACCGTCGTACGACCCTGCGGCCCCCACGACGGCGAACACCCTCCCCGTCGGCGCTCCCGCGACCGTCCGCGCCTACACGGGCGAACTGCTGCGCCGGCACCGCCGGGCCTTTCTGCTCCTCGTCACCGTCAACACCGTCGCCGTGATCGCCTCGATGGCGGGCCCCTACCTGCTGGGCGGGCTCGTGGAACGGGTGTCGGACGGCGCCCGCGAGCTGCATCTCGGTCTCACGGCCACGTTCTTCGTGCTCGCGCTCGCCGTGCAGGCGCTCTTCGTCCGCGAGGTGCGGCTGCGCGGGGCCATGCTCGGCGAACGGATGCTGGCCGATCTGCGCGAGGACTTCCTCGTGCGGTCGGTCGGACTGCCGCCCGGCGTGCTGGAACGGGCCGGTACCGGGGACCTGCTCTCCCGGATCACCACGGACATCGACCGGCTCGCCAACGCCATGCGCGAGGCGGTGCCCCAGCTGGCGATCGGTGCCGTCTGGGTGGTGCTGTTGCTCGGCGGACTGGTGGTCACCGCTCCGCCGCTGGCACCGGTGGTGCTGATCGCGGTGCCGCTTCTGGTGATCGGCTGCCGCTGGTACTTCCGGCGGGCGCCCTCCGCCTACCGGTCCGAGGCCGCCGGGTACGCCGCGGTGGCCGCCGCGCTCGCCGAGACGGTGGACGCCGGACGCACCGTCGAGTCTCACCGTCTGGACGGCCGGCGCATCGACCTGTCGGAGCAGCGGATCAGGGAGTGGACGGCCTGGGAGCGCTACACGCTCTGGCTTCGGTCGGTGCTCTTCCCGGTCATCAACGTCACCCATGTGACCGTGCTCGCCTCCGTCCTGCTGATCGGCGGTGTGTTCGTCCTGCAGGGCTGGATCGGGGTCGGGCAGATGACCACGGCTGCCCTGATCGCGCAGATGCTGGTCGACCCGGTCGGCCTCATCCTGCGCTGGTACGACGAACTCCAGGTGGCCCAGGTATCCCTGGCCCGGCTCGTGGGCGTGCGGGACATCGAACCGGACGCGGGTGACAACGCCCTGTCCCCCGAGGGACGGGACGTGCACGCCGACCGCGTGCACTTCGGCTACGTCGAGGGCGTGGACGTCCTGCGCAAGGTGTCGCTGGAGGTCGCCCCCGGCACGAGGCTCGCCCTGGTCGGGCCCTCGGGCGCCGGCAAGTCCACGCTGGGCAGGCTGCTCGCCGGCATCTACGGTCCGCGTGACGGCCGGATCACCCTGGGTGGCGCCGAACTGTCCCGGATGTCCGCGGAGCGGGTCCGCTCCCACGTCGCCCTCGTCAACCAGGAGCACCACGTCTTCGTGGGCTCCCTGCGCGACAACCTCCGGCTGGCCAGGACCGGCGCCACCGACGCCGAGCTGTGGGCGGCGCTGGGCGCGGTCGACGCGGACGACTGGTCCCGCGCACTCGACGACGGCCTGGACACCGAGGTCGGCTCGGGAGGCTTCGCCCTCACTCCCGCGCAGGCCCAGCAGATCGCCCTGGCCCGGCTGGTGCTGGCCGACCCGCACACCCTGGTGCTGGACGAGGCGACGTCGCTGCTCGACCCGCGGGCCGCGCGTCATCTCGAACGGTCCCTGGCCCGGGTCCTGGACGGTCGCACGGTGATCGCGATCGCCCACCGGCTGCACACCGCCCACGACGCGGACGTCATCGCCGTGGTCGAGAACGGCAGGATCAGCGAGCTGGGCAGCCACGACGAGCTGGTGGCGGCGGACGGCGCCTACGCGGCACTGTGGCGGTCCTGGCACGGGTGAGCCCGCGGCACCCTCCGGGGGTGGGGGCAGATTCGGGATCGGATTCGGATTCGGGTTCGGGTTCGGGTTCGAGTTCGGGTTCGACCGGCCACGGGCATCGCTCCGGCTCGGTCGGCCCCCGGCGGCGCTGGACGGCAGCCCATCGGTGCTGGACGGCAGCCCGTCGGCCCCGGGCCGCTGCCCATAGGCCCGGGACCGCAGCTCACCCGTGCCGGACCAGGCGGCCGCGAACCGGACCGGAGCGGGGGTGCCGGACGGAGCGGCGATGCGGCGAGGAGCGGAGTGGACGGGGCGGGCGGCCACCCGCGCGGGGTCCGTGCCGTTGCGCGGTCCCGAACCGGAGTGGAAGGCTGGGGGTAGGCACCGGCTCGAGGTGAACCCGGGGACCGTGCGGTTCCGCGACGGGCGAAGCCTGTGCCCCGTGCAGCGGCGGTCCGCCGCGGTGCGCGGCGAGAAGGGGCCGGTCCCCACCCCCTGGAGGTACCCGTGAACAGCGCCGACGGATGGGGAGACGACGTCTACCAACCGGACGGATCGGAGCAGCGGGAGGACACCGGGCTGCTCGACAGCGAGGACACGCTCGAGAACGACGGTGTGGGCGATCCCCTCGATCGCGGCTGGTCCCCGCCGGAGCGCCCCTGGGCGGTGGAACACACCGGCGTGACGGCAGCCGAACGCCACGAGGGCGAGACCCTCGACCAGCGGCTCGCCGAGGAGCGGCCCGACGAGCTCGCGCCCGAGGGCGACGGGCTGGGGGACGCCGACGGCACCGACGGAGAACTGCTGGACGGCGAGGTGGGCGCCGACCGTTCCGGAAGGCTCGTGGCACCCGACGAGGGGGCGCACGAGGACGAGGAGCCGGCGCTGGTGGCCCTGGACGTGGGCATCGACGGCGCGGCCGCCTCCGCCGAGGAAGCCGCGATGCACGTCGTCGACGAGGACACGCTGCCCGGCTGACACCCCCAGGGGCGGCACATCCGCGTCGTCCGCTCCATGATCCGCGCGGCACGAGGAGCAGCCATGCAGCAGGGCAAGCATCCCGAGTACCGGCCCGTGGTCTTCCGCGACCGCAGTGCCGGCTACGCCTTCCTGACCCGGTCCACCGCGACCAGCGACCAGACCATCGCGTGGGACGACGGGGAGACCTACCCGGTGGTGGAGGTGGAGATCTCCTCGGAGAGCCACCCCTTCTACACGGGCAAGGCGCGAACCGTGGACTCGGAGGGGCGGGTGGCCCGCTTCGAGCGGCGTTACGGCGGTGAGGGCGGCGACGAGGGACAGGGCGCCGGGGCCTCCGGCTGAGATGGCACTGACCGCCACCCTCAGATGAAGTTGAGCGCCGACGCGCAGCCCACTCCCCCGAGCAGCATGAACGCCGGCATGAGCACCTTCAGCTCCACCCAGCTCCCCGCTCGGAACCGCATCGGCTTCGGCGGCCCGATCGGATACCAGCGCTTCCGGCCCACCGGTATCGGCCAGAGTATGGGGCAGCCCGAGACGGTCAGCGCGTCCCCGATGTCGTGCACCAGCGCGCCGAGGACGACCGGCAGCCCCAGCCACAGGTACTCCTGGCCAGGCGCGGTGAACAGCCAGTCCGCGCCGCCGTCCGGCTTGTCCAGTATCCCGGCGATGATCCACGCACTCGTCCCCGCCAGCAGCCAGACCAGCACATCGCTGCTGGAGCCCCGGGTGGCCCGCCACAGCAGGCCCTCGATGGCAAGCACCATGTGCACGAAGAGGATCGCCAGGAGCGCCCAGCGGCCACCCGTGACGGCCAGCACCGACGTGCCCGCGCCGATCAGGACGGCCCACAGCCAGGTGTGCGTGAGGGTGCGGTGCCCGCCCGAGCGGCGCGGGTCGGCCGGCTTCTTCGTGGCCTTGTAGACGGCGTACGACAGCTTGTCCACGATCTCGCACAGCCCCCGGGAGAGCGGCCCGAAGGCCCGGGAGATGGTGGCCGCCTTGTGGTCGAGGTCCGGGGCCAGCGCCGCTCCCGCACAGATCAGGGCCCCCGCGAGCAGCACCGGCCACGGCATCGGGTGTCCCGCGGCGGCGGCCGCCGCCCCGACGCCGAGCCACGCCGCGGCGCCCGAGAGTGAGTGTGCTGGTCCCATCATCGCCGTTGCCCGCCCCATTCCTCGTGTGCCGCTGTGCAGTTGTCCGGGTCCGCTGATGCCTCGTCGGCGCCCCAGCGTAGCGTTCGTGATCTTCATGCCGACAGCCGATTCCCCCATCGCGACGCGGGGCAGGCAAGATGGGGGCGTGACCCTCATCGATCAGCTGCCGCGGACCGCCGACCCCGATGCCCTGTACGAAGCCTTCGAGGCGTGGGCCCAGGAGCGCGGTCTCACGCTCTACCCCCATCAGGAGGAGGCGCTGATCGAGGTGGTCTCCGGGGCGAACGTGATCGTGTCGACGCCCACCGGCTCCGGCAAGAGCATGATCGCGGCGGGCGCCCACTTCGCGGCTCTGGCGCGGGACGAGGTCACCTTCTACACGGCTCCGATCAAGGCGCTGGTGTCGGAGAAGTTCTTCGAGCTGTGCAAGATCTTCGGTACCGAGAACGTCGGCATGCTGACCGGCGACGCGTCCGTGAACGCGGACGCGCCCGTCATCTGCTGCACCGCCGAGGTCCTGGCGTCGATCGCGCTGCGTGACGGGAAGCACGCGGACATCGGCCAGGTCGTCATGGACGAGTTCCACTTCTACGCGGAGCCGGACCGCGGCTGGGCCTGGCAGATTCCGCTGCTGGAACTGCCACAGGCCCAGTTCGTCCTGATGTCGGCGACCCTCGGTGACGTCTCCTTCTTCGAGAAGGACCTGGCCCGCCGCACCGACCGGCCCACCGCGGTGGTCCGCTCGGCCACCCGCCCGGTGCCGCTCTCCTACGAGTACCGCTACACGCCGCTGACCGAGACGCTCACCGATCTGCTGGCCGCCCGGCAGGCGCCCGTGTACATCGTGCACTTCACGCAGGCGCAGGCCGTGGAGCGGGCGCAGGCGCTGATGAGCATCAACATGTGCACGCGTGAGGAGAAGGAACGGATCGCCGACCTGATCGGCAACTTCCGCTTCACCACGAAGTTCGGCCGCAACCTCTCCCGCTACGTCCGGCACGGCATCGGCGTCCACCACGCCGGCATGCTGCCCAAGTACCGGCGGCTGGTGGAGAAGCTCGCGCAGGCCGGTCTGCTGAAGGTGATCTGCGGGACGGACACCCTGGGCGTGGGCGTCAACGTCCCCATCCGGACGGTGCTGTTCACAGCGCTGACCAAGTACGACGGCACCCGGGTGCGCACGCTGCGGGCCCGGGAGTTCCACCAGATCGCGGGTCGGGCGGGCCGGGCCGGGTTCGACACGGAGGGTTTCGTCGTCGCCCAGGCGCCGGAGCACGTCGTCGAGAACGAGAAGGCACTCGCCAAGGCCGGTGAGGACCCGAAGAAGCGGCGGAAGGTCGTCCGTAAGAAGGCTCCCGAGGGCTTCGTGGCCTGGTCGGAGAGCACGTTCGACAAGCTCATCGGTTCCGATCCGGAGCCGCTGACGTCCCGGTTCCGGGTGACGCACACCATGCTGCTGTCGGTGATCGCCCGCCCGGGCGACGCCTTCGCCGCGATGCGGCACCTGCTGGAGGACAACCACGAGCCGCGCAAGCAGCAGCTGAGGCACATCCGGCGGGCCATCGCCATCTACCGCTCGCTGCTGGACGGCGGCATCGTCGAGAAGCTCGACCGGCCGGACGCCGAGGGGCGCGACGTCCGCCTCACCGTGGACCTCCAGCAGGACTTCGCGCTGAACCAGCCGCTGTCCACGTTCGCCCTGGCGGCCTTCGAGCTGCTGGACCCGGAATCGCCGTCGTACGCGCTGGACATGGTGTCCGTCGTGGAGTCCACGTTGGACGACCCGCGGCAGATCCTCGCCGCCCAGCAGAACAAGGCGCGCGGTGAGGCCGTGGCCGCGATGAAGGCCGACGGTGTCGAGTACGAGGAGCGCATGGAGCGCCTCCAGGACATCACGTACCCGAAGCCGCTGGAGGAGCTGCTCTTCCACGCCTACGACACGTACCGCAGGAGCCACCCCTGGGTCGGTGACCATCCGCTGTCGCCCAAGTCGGTCATCCGCGACATGTACGAGCGGGCGCTGACGTTCACGGAGCTGGTCTCCCACTACGAACTGGCCCGGACCGAGGGCATCGTGCTGCGCTACCTGGCGAGCGCCTACAAGGCCCTCGACCACACCGTCCCGGACGACCTGAAGTCCGAGGACCTTCAGGACCTGATCGAGTGGCTCGGCGAGATGGTGCGCCAGGTCGACTCCAGCCTGCTGGACGAGTGGGAACAACTCGCCAACCCGGAGGAGATGACCGCCGAGGAGGCACAGGAGAAGGCCGATCAGGTGCGGCCGGTCACCGCCAATGCGCGGGCCTTCCGGGTCCTGGTCCGCAACGCCATGTTCCGCCGGGTCGAACTCGCCGCCCTCGACCACGTCGACGAGCTGGGCGAGATGGACGCGGAGGCGGGCTGGGACGCGGACGCGTGGGGCGAGGCGATGGACAAGTACTGGGACGAGTACGACGACCTCGGCACCGGCCCCGACGCCCGCGGCCCGAAGCTGCTGGTGATCGAGGAGGAGCCGCAGAACGGTCTGTGGCGCGTGCGGCAGATCTTCGACGACCCGAATGACGACCACGACTGGGGCATCAGCGCTCAGGTCGACCTCACGGCCTCCGACGCGGAGGGCCGGGCTGTCGTCCGCGTCACCGATGTCGGCCAGCTGTGAGCACAGGAGAAACCCACCCATGACAAATCCGGCCGAGAGCCTCGTCGCCCTGCTCGATCTGGAGCAGATCGAGGTCAACATCTTCCGTGGCCGCAGCCCAGAGGAGTCGCTGCAGCGGGTCTTCGGCGGACAGGTGGCCGGCCAGGCGCTGGTCGCCGCCGGCCGCACCACCGAGGGCGACCGCCCGGTGCACTCGCTGCACGCGTACTTCCTGCGGCCCGGACGTCCGGGCGTGCCGATCGTGTACCAGGTCGAACGCGACAGGGACGGCCGGTCCTTCACGACCCGGCGGGTCACCGCCGTACAGCAGGGCCGCACGATCTTCACGCTCACCGCCTCCTTTCACAAGCCTGAACAGGGGAGTTTCGAGCACCAGCTGCCGCCGGCCCGCGAGGTCCCGCACCCGGAGTCGCTGCCGACGGTGGCCGACGAGGTGCGGGAGCACTTGGGCGAGCTGCCCGAGCAGTTGGAGCGGATGGCCCGCCGTCAGCCCTTCGACATCCGCTACGTCGACCGGCTGCGGTGGAGCGCCGAGGAGGTCAAGGACGCCGAGCCGCGCAGTGCGGTGTGGATGCGGGCGGTCGGGCCGCTCGGCGACGACCCGCTCGTGCACACCTGCGCACTGACCTACGCCAGCGACATGACCCTGCTGGACGCCGTGCGCATCCCGGTGGAACCGCTGTGGGGCCCCAGGGGCTTCGACATGGCGTCGCTGGACCACGCCATGTGGTTCCACCGGCCGTTCCGCGCGGACGAGTGGTTCCTGTACGACCAGGAGTCGCCGATCGCGACCGGCGGACGGGGCCTGGCGCGCGGGCGGATCTACGACACCGAGGGACGCATGCTGGTGTCCGTCGTCCAGGAAGGGCTCTTCCGGGCCCTCTAGGTCACCGGGCGAGCCATGGGCTCAGGCGTCTTCTCTGCGCCACAGCCTGCCCAGCAGATCGCGCAGCCTCCTGGGCTCCTCGGTGTCGTCCGGCGTGGACTCCGGCCCCGGCGGGACGGGAGCGGCGCGAAGGGCCGGTCCGGGCGCGGGGCGCTGCTCGCGGGCGGATGCCACCGCGTCCGCCAGGTCCGCGCGCAACCAGTCGGTCTCGTCCGGGTCCGCCGCCGTCATGATCTCCTCGGCGATCTGTGCGGCAGGGGAACCGGGCGAGCCGTGGACCGGCCGCACGGGGTGGAACCGGCGCAGGTACGAACGCTCGTAGGGATCCCTGACGACCTCGGTGACCTCGACCGCCCCGAGCAGCGACGCCACGGCCGCCGCCCGGGCCCACGGGTCGTCGGCCTGGCGAAGCAGGAATCCCAGGTGCCGCCCCCTCCAGTTGCGGGGGCGCAGGTCCAGCCCCTCCCCCAGCTGCCCCCGCAGTCCCTCGGGCGTGCGGCCCTTGATCAGTGGGGCGTTCCGCGCGTCGCCGGCGAACTGCCGCAGCTCGTCGGCGAGGTACAGCCAGACGACGGCTCGATACCGGTTGACGTAGAACTTCACGGGAACCAGTAGCCCCAGCCGTGCGAGGCGGGTGAACCGGGCCTTGGTCACGTCCATGAGGGCCGCGCCCTCCGTGGTCCCCACGGTCCGGACGCCCGCCCGCAAGGTCTCGGGGAAGCCCTCGGCCGCCCGGATCCGCTCGATCTCGTCGCGGGTGACGCGCCGGCCACCCCCTGGATCGTCGGGCACGGTGCGGATGCGGCCGAGGTGGACGGCGAGGTCGAACTCGCTGCGTTTGAGGCCCAGTACTCGTGCCGCGCGCCCCGGTGCGAGAGGGGCGTCCCCCATACTGCCGGTCTGCTCGGTGGCCGCTGAGAATTCTCGCGTGACGGTGTTGCCGGACATGCTCGTCTCCCCCGTGGAGTGTTCGGCCGGCACCGTGCGTGCCCGCCTGACACGAAAAACCGTAGCCGCTGCGACGGCATCCGCGTCCGGCCTGTGGAAAACTCTGCCGCCCACCCCAAGACGACATTGAATGTGCAGGTCAGAGGTCTGTGGGCGATATTCGTCCCGGCTGCCGTGCGTCGACGTCGAGGTGCTCGCCGACCCGGTTCACGAGCAGCGTCATCTCGTACGCGATCTGCCCGATGTCGACCTCGGCCCCGCTGAGCACGCACAGGCAACTCCCCGAGCCCGCCGCCGTCACGAACAGCACGGCGTCGTCGAACTCGACCATCGTCTGCCGTACCTGGCCGGCACCGAAGTGCCGGCCCGAGCCCTTGGCCAGGCTGTGCAGCCCGGACGAGACGGCCGCGAGGTGTTCGGCGTCCTCGCGTCGCAGTCCCGTACTGGCTCCGGTCACCAGGCCGTCGTTGGACAGGACCAGCGCGTGCCGGACGTGCTCGACTCGCGCGGTCAGGTCGTCCAGCAGCCAGCCGAGTCCCTGGTTCTGCACCATTGATCCGAACTCCCCGTGTCGTCCCCGTATGCCTTGCCACCCCCTGGCCGGGGGATCTGTCCGCCAGCCTTCCCCACGCCCGTGCTCCGGGCAAGGAGGATGGGGTGCATGGCACAGAAGATGACCGATGAGGAATGGCGGGCGTTCGTCTCGGACGGCACCCGCACCGGCAAGCTCTCGACCGTCCGGGCGGACGGCAGTCCGCACGTGGCGCCGATCTGGTTCCTGCTGGACGGGGACGACATCGTGTTCAACACCGGCAAGGACACGGTGAAGGGGCGCAATCTGGCCCGCGACGGCCGGATCGCCCTGTGCGTGGACGACGACCGGCCGCCGTTCCACTTCGTGGTGCTGCAGGGACGTGCCCGGCTCTCGGAGGATCTCGACGAACTCCGGCACTGGGCCGGCCGCATCGGGGCGCGGTACATGGGTGAGGAACGCGCCGAGGAGTTCGGGGCGCGCAACGGCGTCCCGGGCGAACTCCTCGTCCGTGTCGCCGTGGACAAGGTCCTCGCCCAGAAGTCCGTCGCGGACTGAGGCACGTCAGCGCACGGAGTCGAGCAGCCGGGCGGTGTGCATCCGCCCGGCGTACTCGACGAGCCGGATCAGGACCTCCTTGCCCGAGTCGCGGTCCCGGGCGTCGCACAGCACCACGGGTGTTCCGGAGTCCAGGTCGAGGGCGCGCAGTACGTCCTGTGCCTCGTGCCGGCGTGCTCCGGTGAAGCAGTTGACCGCCACCACGAACGGGATGTGCCGGTGCTCGAAGTAGTCGACCGCCGGGAAGCAGTCCGCCAGCCTCCGGGTGTCCGCGAGGACGACGGCTCCGAGCGCGCCCTGCGACAACTCGTCCCAGAGGAACCAGAAGCGGTCCTGCCCCGGTGTGCCGAAGAGGTAGAGGGAGAGGCCGGAGCGGATGGTGATCCGCCCGAAGTCCATCGCGACGGTGGTGGTGACCTTGCGGTCGATGCCGCCGGTGTCGTCCACCAACCGACCGGCCTCGCTGAGCAGTTCTTCCGTGCGCAGCGGCCTGATCTCGCTGACCGCGCCCACCAGGGTGGTCTTGCCCACGCCGAACCCTCCGGCAACGAGGATCTTCAGCGCCAGCGCGGCCGACTCGCCGTCCGTGGCATCGGGGTGTGCGGTGTGTCGGGCATGGTCGGCGTGTTCGGCGTGTTCGGAGACCATTGATCACTTCTCTCGGTCCGGGTGGTCGTACGCGTGCGTGCCGGTCATGGTCTTCGGCCTTCTCTAAAGTGCGCGCAGTCCGTCGATCACTTCGCGCAGAATCCGTTCGTCGGGCAACTGGGCAGGCGGCACCGGACGGCTGACGGTCACGCAGCCCAGTTCCACCAGGTCCCCGAGGAGCACCCTGACGACTCCCACCGGGAGATCGGCGTCCGCCGCGAGTTCGGCGACCGACTGGGTCTCGGTGCGGCACAGCTCGATCAGGGTCCGGTGTTCCGGTCCGAGCACGGTGACGTCGCTGCCCGGCGCGCCCGGGACCCGCGTCACGAGGGCGATGAGGTCGAACCGCACGCCGGTGGGTCCGGGACGGGTGCGCCCGCCGGTCATCGCGTAGGGGCGGACCAGGGGCCCCGCCTCGCTGTCGTACCACTGGCTGCCCGGCCGTTCCCGGCCGCCGTCCGTGCTCTGGTCGGTCATCCGTGCGGCCCTTCCGGGTCATCCGCCGAAAGGTGGCCGTGCGGCGGCGCGCGGCGCGGTGTGGAGGTGCTCGCCGACGCGTCTGACCAGCCGGGCCATCTCGTAGGCCACGAGGCCGATGTCGGCGCTCACGGCGGTGAGGACGGCCAGGCAGGAGCCGTCGCCCGCGGCGGCCACGAACAGGAAGCCGTCGTCCATCTCGACCATGGTCTGGCGCACGCCCCCGGCGCCGAAGTGCCGGCCCGCGCCCTTGGCCAGGCTGTGGAAACCGGAGGCGACCGCGGCCAGGTGTTCGGCGTCCTCCCTCCCGAGGCCGGCCGACGCGCCCACGGCGAGCCCGTCGTTCGAGAGCACGACGGCATGCCGTACTTCGTGTACGCAGCCGACGAGGTCGTCCAGCAGCCAGTCGAGTCCGCGGGTCCGCCGGGCGGTCCCCGTGCCGGGGTCGTGGATCATGCGAGGTCTCCTTCGCTGCTGTGGCCGGCCCGCGGGGCCGGCTGCTCCGCGTGGCCGGGCCGGCGTCCACCGCCGCGCGTCCAGCCGTCGCGGTAGGCGGTCATGCGGTCCCGCACCGCTTCGGGCGTGCGCTCTTCGTCGCCGTGTGCCTGGGGCGGCCGAGCGGGTTCCGCGGGGCGCCCGTCCCGCAGTTGGGGCGCGAGGCTGGCCTGGCGTACCCGCCGGGGCAGGTTGTCGGACTCCTCGGCCGGGCCCGGAGTACCGTCTCCGTCTCCGTCTCCGACGCCGTCGGCGGAGTCGTCAGGGACGTCGGGGGATCGGTGCAGTCGCAAGGCGGGGGCTCCTGGGGGCCGGTTCGGCGCCGTCGTCTCCGCAGTCACTGGTGCGGCGGTCGTCAGTGCCGGGCGGCCGGACGGTGCGGGCACGGTCTCCCGGTGTGCGGCGGCGTGCGGCACGCGCGCGTACAGGCGCTCCGTGGGTGGGGCCGCCTCGTGTGCCGCCCCTGGGGAGCGTTCCGCGGCTTTGCCGTGCACGAGCGCGGTGGGTAACAGGACGACGGCGGTGGTACCGCCGTAGGGAGAGGTCTTGAGGTGGACCTTGATGTTCTGCCGGGCGGCGAGACGGCTGACGACGAACAGGCCGAGCCGGTCGCTGTCGAACAGGTCGAGTGCCTCGGAGCGGGCGATGCGGTGGTTGGCCTCGGCGAGACTGTCCTTGCTCATGCCGAGGCCGCGGTCCTCGACCTCGATCGCGTATCCGTTGCCGACGGGTTCTCCGGTGACGCGCACGCGCGTGTGGGGTGGGGAGAACTGCGCGGCGTTCTCGATGATCTCGGCCAAGAGGTGCGTGAGGTCGGCGACGGCCGCGCCGACGACGGATGCCTCGGGAAGCTGTCGTACCTCCACACGCGCGTAGTCCTCCACTTCGGAGACGGCCGCACGGACCACGTCGGTGAGGGAGACCGGCATGCGCCAGGCCCGTCCGGGCGCCGCGCCGGAGAGGATGATCAGGCTCTCGGCGTGTCGCCGCATGCGGGTGGTGAGGTGGTCGAGGCGGAACAGGTCGCTCAGTTCGTCCGGGTCGTCGGAGCGGCGTTCCATGCTGTCCAGGAGGCTCAGTTGGCGGTGGACGAGGACCTGGCTGCGGCGGGCGAGGTTCACGAAGACGCCGGATATGCCGCTGGCGAGTTCGGCGCGTTCCACCGCGGCCCGCAGCGCAGCCCGGTGCACGGTGCCCAGGGCTTCGGCGACCTGGCCGGCCTCGTCCTCGGCAGCCGGTTCGGGTGGCGCCTCGGACGGGATGTCGATCTCCTCCCCCGCACGCAGTCTGCGCATGGCTTCCGGGAGCTTGTGCCGGGCGATCTCCAGGGCGCTGTTGCGCAGGCTCACCAGCTCGACCACGAGGCCGCGGCCGATGCGGACGGAGATGACGAGCGAGGCGACGACGGCGAGAAGTCCGAGGAGGACCGCGGCCCCGGCCGGGGTGAGCGCACCGCGGGTGAACGGGTCGGCCCGGTCGGCAACTCCGCGCGCGGCGTCCCGCTCGATCGTCCGCATGCCGTCCCGCACGCGCGCGTGGGCTTCGTCCCAGGCGGCGAGGGGTGCTGCCGCCTCGACCGGGCGGTCCTGCGCCGAGGGGTCCAGCAAGGCGTCCTCTGCCTTCCCCACGGTCGTATGGGCGGCGTCTCGGGCGAGGTCCTGCCAGGCCGCGCGTTCCGAGCCGCGCAGGTCGGTCGCAGCGGACTCGGTGAGGCTCCGTCGCGTGTCGACGGCGCCGGTGAACAGCCGCAGCCGCTCGCCGTCGAGGCGGCCCGCGAGACGGGCGGCGGCGAGCAGGGCGTTCTCCTGGGCAAGCGCCTCGCCCGCGCGGGCGAACTCGACCAGCACGCGCGCGTCGGAGCCCAGATCCGCGTCCTGGATTCCGCTCAGCGCGCCGCCCACCCGGAAGGCGGCCGAGATGGCCGTCGTGTACCGGCGGTAGGTGTTCTCCCAGTCGGTGCGGCGGTCCAGGACGGCGGTGCGCAGTGGTCCCAGACGTTCGGCGCCGGTCACGAACGCGTCGAGCCGCCGTGCCACTCCGGCGGGCAGTTCCTCGCCGTCGGCGACCGTGTGGCGGTCGCCGAGCCGCAGCTTCGCCACGGCGCGGTCGGTGCGCTCGGACACTTCCCGGTAGTCGGCGTCCGGCACCGCCGACGGATCGGTGGCGTGACGCACGGCCGCGAGGCGCTCGGCCTGCAGGGCGGCCACGGCCGCGTCGACGGGGGCTCGGACGCCGGCGTCCACGCGCTGCACCTGCCGCAGTCGGGAGATGTCCTGGGCGGTGGTGACGGTG
Source organism: Streptomyces sp. WAC 04229 (assembly GCF_003947455.1). GTDB lineage: Bacteria > Actinomycetota > Actinomycetes > Streptomycetales > Streptomycetaceae > Streptomyces. The sequence continues at coordinate 63,438 of NZ_QHJH01000013.1, forward strand.
GCGTACGCCCACAGGGCCAGCAGGGAGACGACGGGCACCATCAGCAGGCAGACGATCCTGGCGCGCACGGTGCGGGGCTGGACGCGCCCGCGCCACGCGCGCGTGGCGGCCGATTCGGGTGCCTCGCCCGTGGGCTCCGCCGGGCCCTCGTCGGCAGGTGGTCCGGCGTGCGCGCGACGTCCGCGCGCGGGTCGCCGGGACGGCGTGTCGGCACCGTTTGCGGGGGTCGTACGAGGTGTACGCATGGCCTCCTCGCTCGGGACGGGGGTCGGGGCGTGGTCGCCGGGCCGTTGGCGCGGGTCCGCCGTCACCGGGCGGTGCTGCCGACGGGGCGGCGGGCAGCGGCGGACGCGTCGCGTTCCCCCGCCGTCGGTGACAGCGCGACGAAGGCCGAGGTCAGAAAGAGGTAGGACCCGAGGCCGACGGCGAGGGGGAAGATGAACTGCATCGCCGTGGCCCCGGGGAGCGTCTCGCCCGAGGGCGTGACCCGCACGCTCACCGCGAACATGCCGGTGTAGTGCATGCTGCTCACCGCCGCCCCCATGATCAGTGAGGCGACGGTGACCGCGAGGGGCGACCTGATGTTGAGCGCGGCCCAGAGTGCCGCGGTGGCCGCGGCGACGGCGATGAGGACGGAGAGTGCGACGCGTACCGGGTCGTAGCTCACGGCCCCGTGCAGGCGCACGGCCGCCATGCCCAGATAGTGCATGCTCGCGACGCCGATCCCCGTGGTGAGTCCGCCGAGCAGGAGTGCCCGCGCGCGGTCGCGGCCGTAGCCGATCGCGAAGACGCCGGCGCAGACGACGAGCATCGCGACGAGCAGGCTGGCGAGGGTGAGCGGTACGTCGTAGCGGATGTCGGTGCCGCTGGCCCGGAAGCCGAGCATGGCGACGAAGTGCATCGTCCAGATGCCCGTGCCGATGGCCGAGGCCGCGGTCAGCAGCCAGTTGCGGCGCGAGCGCCCGGTGGTGGCGAGGGCGCGCACGGTGCAGCGCAGTCCGAGGGCCGCGCCGGTGCAGGCCATCGCGTACGACAGCACCGGGGTCAGCCAGCCGAGGGCAGCGTGGTCCAGGTGTCCCATGACCCCGGGACGCTAGTACCGGGCAGGGCGCACAACGGGGGCGCATTTCGAAAGGTGTTGCTATCTGACACAGAGAAGCGCTGGAACGATCGCGTCACGCTCGAACGTGTGCGCCTCGGCATCCCTCGCACGTTTGGGGAATCATGCGGACCATGAGCGACGACCACACGCACGTCCAAGAGTTCTTCGGCGCACGCGCGGCCGGCTGGGACAGCCGCTTCCCCGACGACGGGCCCGCCTACTCGGCTGCGGTGGCCCAGTTGGGGTTGCGCGAGGGTGACCGGGTGCTCGACGCGGGCTGCGGCACCGGACGTGCCCTGCCGCCACTGCGGGCGGCCGTGGGGCCGTCGGGGCTGGTCCTCGGGGCCGATCTGACACCGGCCATGCTCCAGGCCGCCGTACGGGCCGGTAGGGACCGTGACGGACGGTTGCTGCTGGCCGATGTCGCCGCGCTGCCGTTGCGCGCGCGGTCGCTCGACGCCGTGTTCGCGGCGGGCCTCATCGCGCACCTCCCCGAGCCCGGCGTGAACCTGCGGGAACTGGCGCGCGTCGTGCGTCCCGGCGGTGCGCTGGCCCTGTTCCACCCGATCGGCCGGGCGGCGCTCGCGGCACGGCAGGGGCGGCGGATCACACCGGACGATCTGCGCGCGGAGGCAAACCTGCAACCGCTGCTGGCCGGTTCGGGGTGGCGCATGACGTCGTACGTCGACGAGGACGACCGCTTCCTGGCCCTGGCCGTGCGCGAGAGCTGACGGACACCGCGCCCGCCCGCGGCTTCCGGAGCCCCCCCGGACCGGCCTCGGCTCACCGCGCGGGACGATCGGCTCACTCGGCTGACGACGTGTCGATGTGGGGGACCGGGCAGCCCCGCACGCCGGGGACCGGGCGGGTGCCCAGCTCGGACAGCCGGTAGCCCTTCGGGTAGCCCTTGATCTCCCGGTTCTGCCGGGCGTGGTGGGGAGCGCTCCTCGGTGGCATCAGCCGGACGGCGCGCCCGCGCAGCCGCACCGCGAGGCGCACGATCGCACGTGTGGTGGGGCTCGGCGGGGTGTACCGGAAGGCCCGCAGCAGGGGCTCGTCGAGCAGGGAGAGTGTCCCCGCGCGCAGGAGGGGCGCGAGGGGGCGTGGGTACCAGGAGGCCATGAGGTCGAGGGTGGCGTCGGAGACCCTGCGGGCGCTCTCGTCCCAGGCGAAGTGGGCTGCCTCGTAGGTGTCGAGGCAGTCCTCGAACTCCTCGTAGGAACCGGGGATGTCCTGGATCCCCATGTGCCGTCCCAGCGTGCGGTAGTGGACGGCGGAGGCGACGGTCTCGTGCCGCGACATCCTGCGCCACGCGTAGGCGTCGATCCAGCGCTTCGGGGTCACGACGAACGTGCACAGGACATACCGCATGTCGTCGTTGGCGATGTCGTAGCTGCGGTGCATCCGGTTGATGCGACGGATGGCGGTGCGGCCCTGCTCGCTGCCGAAACCGTGCTCGACGACGGCGTCGAGCAGCAGTGCCGTGTCGTCGTACCGCTTCTGCGGCCGGTCGGTGAACTCCGCCGTCTCGGCCAGCAGTCGGCCGATGCTCGGCACGGCGTAGGTGCGGAAGAGGGCCAGTTCCAGGGCACGGCTGAAGTCCCAGGGGAACTCGTAGGCCGAGGACAGCCGGTAGATCTCGGAGGCGTCCTCGTGGGGATCCATGCGCCGGATCTCCGCCAGCCGTTGGAAGCGCTTCACCGTGGCCGTACCCTTCTGCCGCCGAGGCTTCAACTCTACGTTGAGTAGCAGGATATGCACGATCGGCCATGGTGATCGGGAGGGTGGTCCGCTTGTTCCGCAGGATCCTCGATGCTTGGGACAGATCTCGCGCCGCCCGGCGCACGGAGGGCAAGGCGGGAGGGAGCCCCAGGACGCACAATCTGTTCGAGGCCGCGGCCGCGTACGTCTCCGCGTGTGCGGACGACGATCAGGACCGGATCGACGAAGCGGCGGGCTGGGTGTCCCCGGAGGCCCTGTCGTTCGGGGTGAACGAGCTGGCGTGCCGGGCCGTGGCCACGCTCGCGCGGGAGCGCGACCAGTCGCCGCGAGACGTCGCCCGCGCGCTCCTGGGGCTGCCCGCGACCTGACCGTCGGATCCCCGCGGCGCGTGGTCGATTCGCCCCCGTCCAGCCGGAAAACTGCAGCTCGGGTGCGTCTGGGAGTCGTGACAAGGCATTCCCGGGCGCACTAGGGTGCGCGCCATTGGACGAACCGATGGGGAGGCTGGGATGGCCGGGACGGATGAGGACGCCGTCGCCGCCGCGGACGACGCGCTCTATGTGCTCACGGCGGTGCTGCTGACGCCGGCGAAGTTTCCGAGTGTGCTGGGCGACGACTACCCGGAGGCGTGCGCCGCGCTCGGTCTCCCGCCACTGGCCGACGGCTACGGACTGGTGCTCGGCCAGGACGGTGACGGTGCCCGGTGGACCGTCGTCGTCGACGACGTGTCGCTGGTGGCCGTGGCCGTGGCCTCCTGGGACTGCGGCATGGAGTACGACCTGTCGCCGGACGAGCGCACGGTCGTCGCGGCGCTGCCCGGCTGGCCCCTGGCGGTCGCCGTGGCGGCACCCGGTGTACCCGCGCCGCACGATCCCGGGCCCGAGTCCGCCGGCCAGCCCGCGCTGTGTCCGCCGGACACCACGGTGTGGGGGCCCGCCCAGCGGCGTCTGGGGGCCGACGAGATCGCCCTGCAGTGGGCGCAGTGGCGGGAGCAGATCGACGACGCGGAGTTCCCGGCGGCGGGTGGTGCCGGCGCCTCGCCCGACACGCCTTCCGGCGACGTGGAGGCCGACGCGATTACCGGGGAGGGCACGCGCGACGAAGCGCCGGTCTCGACCGGCGTCGCGGGCGGCGAGGACGACGCGGCGTCCTCTGGGCACGGCGGGGTCCGGCGGGTGCTCGCGGAGGCTCGCTCCTACGTCGACACTCCCCCACCGCTCGGCCGGGTCCGGTCGTCGTTCGCACCGGGGGACGCGCGGACGCTGCGGGCCGACGGCCCCGGTTGGTCGCTCGTCGCCCGGACCGACGACATCGCCTTCATCCTGCTCGACGAGGAGCCCGGCGAGGTCCTGCCGGTGGGCCGGGGGCCGTCTCTGCCCGGCCTCCTGGAGGCCCTCGACAAGATGGCCGTACGTCCGAGCTGACCAGGGGCACAGAGGCCCCGCCTGTCTTCAACCTCCATGATCGGCCTCCTCTCCATGTGGCTCCAGCCCATGGAAGGGGTCGTGGCGGGCCCGCACCATGGGCACCCCTCGACCTCACTTCCCCCGTCGCGTCCGGAGGCCCTGATGCGTCTGTCCCGTGGTGTCCCGTTCCTCGCCGCCGTCCTGACGGCCGTCACGCTCACCGGGCCGGCTCCCGCGGCCACCGCCGCGGCGGAGACGGGCGGACACTGTGCCCGGCTGGAGCGCGTGCGTGTGCCGGGCGCGGCCCTGCAACGCGGCGCCTGCCTGGCCGATCTGACCACCACCGGGCTGGCCGGCACCCGGTACACCGACCTGGCCGACCAGGCCGGACTGACGGCGGCCGGCACCAGGACGCCGTCCGGCGTTCCGGGCATTCAGATCGACGGGTACTTCCCGGACTCCTCCCGCTTCAACACGACGCACGGCTGGCGGCACGACGCGCAGTTCGTGATCCGGCTCCCGGACCACTGGAACGGCGGCCTGGTCGTGACGGGGGCGCCCGGGAACCGCAAGCAGTACGCCACGGACAAGGCGATCTCCGACCGGGTCCTCGCGCAGGGGTACGCGTACGCCGCCACCGACAAGGGGAACAGCGGAACCGACTTCTACCGGGACGGTGTCCGTCCCGGAGACGCGGTCGCCGAGTGGAACGCGCGCACCACCCAGCTGACCCGGGCCGCCCGACGGGTGGCGGCCCAGCGCTACGGCCACGCGCCACGCCGCACGTACATCACCGGCATCTCCAACGGCGGCTATCTCACCCGCTGGCAGTTGGAGAACCACCCCGGGCTCTACGACGGTGGCGTGGACTGGGAGGGAGCCCTGTGGACGGCGGACGGGCCCAGCCTGCTCACTTCGCTGCCGACCGCGGTCGCCCGGAGGCTCGGCTCGGCCCGGGACGAGGACTTGTACACGGCCGGGTTCGCCCGTGGCTCCGAGTTTCTGTGGCCGTACCACGAGAACGCCTACTGGGGCGTGACGCAGAAGATCTACCGGGCCGAATTCGATCCGTCGTACGACCCACGCTGCCCGGGCAGCTCGGCAGGGTCCTCCTTGGAGGAGATCCTCGCGCCGTGCGCCTCCGACGCCGCCTATGACTACGCCGCACGTCCTGTCTCCGTCCATCGCTCGGTGGCCCGGGTGGCACTGACCGGACGCATCGGGAAGCCGTTGATCACGCTGCACGGCGATCTGGACGCACTGCTGCCCAAGGCCGCCGACTCCGACGTGTACGCGCGCATGATCGACGCGCGCGGGCGAGGCGCACTGCACCGCTACTACACGGTCCGGGGCGGGACCCATGTCGACGGGCTGTACGACACGTATCCCGACCGGCTGCGGCCGATCCTGCCTTGCTTCCGGTCGGCCTTCGACGCGCTGACCGCGTGGGTGGAGCGGGGCACGCCGCCGCCCGCGGACCACACGGTCGGCGAGCCCGCGGACGGCGACGTGATCGACTCCTGCCCCCTGCGTTAGCCGGGCGCGCAGCGGCGCCGGCGCGTCAACGCCCTATCTCCCTGCGCGTGGTCCGGCGCAGCCTGCGCCGCTGGGAAGGGTCCAGGGTGAGGTAAGCGGCGGCCGGGACTCCCAGAACTATCAGCAGGGCGGCCCACCAGGGCAGCCAGATCAGCAGGATGAGCCCGACCGCCACACCCCCTGCTGCGACCTTGGCGTTCTTCGACATGGTGTCGCCTCCTTCGCGGCCACTGCCGCTCTCTGTCCTGAAAACGGGCCCGCGCTCCCGGCGGTTCCGTACCGCGACCCTGAGACGTCCCTGAGACCGGACCCCGACGACCCTGAGAGACCCGTGGGCGTAGCCGCCCGCCCGTCGGCGCATCCATCCGTCCACCCGGGGAGAGAACATCCCTCTCCTTGAATAGTGACCCATGCCACAGGTCATCCACACCCCGTGACCTCAGGAGTGGTGTACAGTCGGCCGCCGCATACTGACTAGTCAAATTTGAGGAATACATCATCACTGTGCAGACCGCTCTCCCGGAAACCCCTTCCGAGATCTCCGCAAGCGTCGGCTGCTGCGCTGTCTTCCTGCCCGGTGAACCCGCCCGCACCGGCGCCGTGGCCTTCTGGCGGCCCGATGGCGCCGCACCCGGAAGCACCCCGGGCGGCCGGGAGCACCCGACCGTCGAGGACCTGAATGTCGTCCTGCCCGGCGGCGACGGTGTGGAACGGGTGAGCGTTCCCGCGGTGGTGCTGCCGCTCCGGGCGGCCCTGCCGGTCCTCACGCGCGCGCGTACCTCCGCACACGCCCACCGGTCGTCGGTGTTCTGGGGCGCCGTCGCCGTCGAGGCGCTGCACCTGGTCGCGCGCGGGCTGCTGCTGCCGGGCCTGTCCACGGCCGACCACGACGCCTGGCGGGCCGGCCCGCTGGGCGCGGAGGAGACCGAGCGGGTCCGCCATCTCGCCGCCGCCATGCCGCCGGAGGCGCACGCGGTCCCGGTGGACGACACCGATCCGCCGCGGCTTCACGACCCGGAACGGCTGGTACGCGCCTTCCTGGACGCGGTGGCGGACACACTGCCCCGCTCACCCGCCGCCGCACTGGTGACGGCCGGTCCCGCCTACGCCTCACGGGAGCCGCGGCGGATGCCCGAGCTGCGCGAATGGGCCGCCGACGTCGCCGCCGGACACGACGCGGGGGTGCGGCTGTCCTTGCGCGTCGAGGTGCGGGGCCTGTCGGCCGACGCTCCCGCCGAGGAGAAGCCGGCGTTCCGGGCGGTGCTCCAGGTGCACGGCGTCAGCGACCCCGCGCTCGTCGCCGACGCCGCCGAGGTGTGGGCCGGCGCCGTGGGCGAGGCGTTCGGCACGCGCGCGCGCATGGACGCCCTGCTCGCCCTGCGCCGCGCGGCACGGGCCTGGCCGGCGCTCACACCGCTGCTGTCGGCCGCCGTGCCGGACGCCGTCGAACTGGCGGACGCGGACGTGACCGAGTTGCTCGGCACGGGGTCCCGGGCGCTCGCGAGCGCGGGGATCGACGTGCACTGGCCGAGGCAGCTGGCCCGCGATCTGACCGCACGCGCGGAGGTCGGACCGCCGGACGACGCGCGGGCGGCCCTCGCGGCTGCCGCGGAGGGCGGCCCTTCGCTGCTCTCCGCCGACGCGCTGCTCGCCTTCAACTGGACGTTCGCCCTGGGCGACAAGAGCCTCACGCGCGAGGAGCTGGACCTGCTCGCCGAGGCAGGACGGCCGCTCGTGCGCCTGCGCGACCAATGGGTGCTGGTCGACCCCGGGGAGGTCCACCGCGCCCGCGCCCGACAGGACCACAAGGTCACACCGGTGGACGCGCTCGCGGCCGTTCTCACCGGCTCGACGGACGTCGACGGCCACCGCGTCGAGGTGCGCCCCACCGGCTGGCTGGCAACGCTGCGGGAGCGGCTGGCCGACCCCGAGGCGCAGGAGGCGGTCCCGCAGCCCGCCGCGCTCGACGCCACACTGCGCGACTACCAGCGGCGAGGGCTCAACTGGCTGGTCCGCATGACATCACTGGGCCTCGGCTGCTGCCTCGCCGACGACATGGGCCTCGGCAAGACCATCACGCTGATCGCCCTGCACCTGCACCGGCAGACCGACCCGGCCACCGGCGGTCCCACCCTGGTGGTCTGCCCGACCTCCCTGATGGGCAACTGGCAGCGGGAGATCGAGCGGTTCGCGCCCGGCACACCGGTTCGCCGCTTCCACGGCACCCGACGTGACCTGGACGGCCTCACGGACGGCGAGTTCGTGCTCACCACCTACGGGACCATGCGCCTGGACACGGAACGTCTCTCCGCCGTGCCGTGGGGCATGGTCGTGGCGGACGAGGCCCAGCACGTGAAGAACCCGTACTCGGAGACCGCGCGCCAACTGCGCTCCGTCGGCGCACGCGCGCGTGTGGCCCTCACCGGCACCCCGGTGGAGAACAACCTCTCGGAGTTGTGGGCCGTCCTCGACTGGGCCACCCCGGGCCTGCTGGGCCGGCTCGGCACCTTCCGCCGTCAGTACGCCCAGGCCGTCGAGAGCGGCGAGGACCCTGCCGCGGCGGAGCGACTCGCCCGGCTCGTACGGCCATTCCTGCTGCGACGCCGCAAGTCTGATCCGGGGATCGCACCCGAGCTGCCACCGAAGACCGAGACCGACCGTCCCGTGTCGCTGACGGCGGAACAGGCGGGCCTGTACGAGGCGGTGGTGCGCGAGGCGCTCACGGAGATCGCCGGGGCCGACAGCATGGCGCGGCGCGGCATGATCGTGAAACTGCTGACGAGCCTGAAGCAGATCTGCAACCACCCGGCGCAGTTCCTCAAGGAGGACCGGCCGAGGATCGGGGGCCGCTCGGGGAAGCTGGAACTGCTCGACGAGTTGCTCGACACGATCCTCGCCGAGGAGGCGAGCGTGCTGGTTTTCACGCAGTACGTGCAGATGGCCCGTCTCCTCGAACGGCACCTGGCCGCTCGCGGCGTGGCGTCGCTGTTCCTGCACGGCGGCACGTCCGTCACGGCACGCGAGTCGATGGTCCGCCGGTTCCAGGAGGGGGAGGTACCGGTCTTCCTGCTGTCGCTGAAGGCCGCGGGCACCGGACTGAACCTCACACGCGCGGAGCACGTCGTGCACTACGACCGCTGGTGGAATCCGGCGGTCGAAGCGCAGGCCACCGATCGCGCCTACCGCATCGGCCAGACCCGCCCCGTGCAGGTGCACCGGCTGGTCGCCGAGGGGACGATCGAGGACCGCATCGCCGCCCTGCTGCACCGCAAGAGAGAACTCGCCGAGGCTGTACTGGGCACCGGCGAGGCGGCGTTCACCGAGCTGACGGACGCGCAACTGGCCGACCTGGTCGAACTGCGAGGGGGTACCCGATGACCCGGTACGACGACGACACGGAGCGGACGTTCACCGCGCTGCCCCCCTCGCACGGACGGGGCTTCGCCCAGACCTGGTGGGGTCTGGCCTGGCTGAAGGCACTGGAGGACGCGGCGATGGACGCGGCCCAGGTGAAGTCGGGGCGCCGTCTCGCACGCGCGGGAGCGGTCGGCGCCGTGTCGGTGCGGCCGGGGCGCATCACGGCCGTCGTCCAGGACCGCGATCGCACGGCGCATCGGGCCGACGTCCTGCTGGAGCAGCTGTCCGAAGCACAGTGGGATCGTTTTGTCGACATGGCGATCGAGCGCTCCGGGCACGTCGCTGCACTGCTGGACCGGGACATGCCCCCGCACCTGGTGGAGGACGCGGCGACCGCCGGCATCGATCTGCTGCCCGGCATGGGCGACTTGGAGCCGGAGTGCGACTGCGGCGCCTGGGACCACTGCGGGCACACCGCCGCCCTCTGCTACCAGGTGGCCAGGCTGCTGGACCAGGACCCCTTCATCCTGCTGCTGATGCGAGGCCGCGCGGAGGGCACCCTGCTCGAGGCACTCCAGGCGCAGGGCGGCGCACCCGCTCGGGAGTCCGCGTCCCGCCGGGAGGGCGTGGACGCCGACGAGGCGTACGCGGCCGCGGACGTGCTGCCTCCGCTGCCCGCGCCGCCCGGACTCGAGGACGGCCCCGGCGTGCCGCCGTCCCTGGACACCGAGACGGCACCCCCGTACGGCGTCGATCCGTCCGCCGTGGCCCACCTGGCCTCCAGCGCCGCCGCGGACGCGCACCGGCTGCTCGCCGAGGCCCTGCGCGGCGGGCACGAGCAGCAAGCCTCGGGCAGGGAGGCGACGGCATCGCAGGACGCGGTACGACTGGCCGCGGGCGAGCCCGGCCCCGAGGTACTGCGGCGCCTCGGCGAGGGTTCGGGGCGCACACCGGAGGCGCTGACCGTCGCGGTGGACGCGTGGCGGCTCGGCGGCGTGACCGGCCTGTCCGTACTCGAGGAGGAGTGGGCGCCCCGGGGCGAGGCGCTCGCACGCGCGCGTGCCGCGCTGGAGTCGGCCTGGGAGGCCGACGAACGCCCGTCGTTGCGGGCGCGGGCCAACCGGTGGACCGTCGTCGGGGAACCGCGGCAGCTCCGCCTGGACCACGAGGGCCGCTGGTGGCCGTACCGCAAGGAGCGTGGCCGTTGGGTGCCCGTGGGCGGGCCGGTCCAGGACCCGGCCACGGCGCTTGCCTCGGCCGCCCCGGGGACGGTGGACCAGCCCTGACGTCCCGGCCCCCGCGCGGCGGGGCACTTCCCGCGCGAGGGCTCCGGCCTCCTTCCGGCGCACGGAGGGAGGCCGGAGCCGGCCGGTCCGCGACGGGCCCCTCCGTGGTGCCTCAGCGGGCGCCGAGGAGGTGATCCATGGCGAGCTGGTCGAGGTGCTCGAACGCCATACCGCGGGCGGCGGCCGCGTCCACGTCGAAGGTGTCGTACGCGGTCGGGTCGGCCAGCAGTGCCGCCAGGCCGTCCTCGGCGGTCGGGCGGGCCAGTTCGTCCAGGCGGGCCGCGGCCAGGGCCTCCTGCACCTGCGGGTCGGCGCGGAAGGAGGCCGCGCGGTCCTTGAGGATCAGGTAGTTGCGCATGCAGCCGGCCGCGGACGCCCACACGCCGTCGAGGTCCTCGGTGCGGGGCGGCTTGAAGTCGAAGTGCCGCGGGCCCGCGTATCCGGCCCGCTCCAGCAGGTCGACGAGCCAGAACGCCGCCCGCAGGTCGCCCGCGCCGAACCGCAGGTCCTGGTCGTACTTGATGCCGGACTGGCCGTTGAGGTCGATGTGGAACAGCTTGCCCGCCCACAGCGCCTGTGCGATCCCGTGCGGGAAGTTCAGCCCCGCCATCTGCTCGTGGCCGACCTCCGGGTTGACGCCGTACAGCTCCGGCCGCTCGAGGCGCTCGATGAACGCCAGCGCGTGGCCCACCGTCGGCAGCAGGATGTCACCGCGCGGCTCGTTCGGCTTCGGTTCGATCGCGAACCTCAAGTCGTAGCCCTGCTCGGTGACGTACTCGCCCAGCAGGTCGAAGGCCTCCTTCATCCGCTCGAGGGCGTCCCGTACGTCCTTGGCCGCACCGGACTCCGCTCCCTCCCGGCCGCCCCAGGCGACGTACACGCTCGCGCCCAGCTCGACCGCGAGGTCGATGTTGCGGATCGTCTTGCGCAGTGCGTACCGGCGTACGTCCCGGTCGTTCGCGGTGAAGGCGCCGTCCTTGAACACCGGATGCGTGAACAGGTTCGTCGTCGCCATCGGCACCTTCATGCCGGTGGCGTCCAGGGCCTGCCGGAAACGCTTGACGTGCGCCTCCCGCTCCGAGTCGCTCGACCCGAACGGGATCAGGTCGTCGTCGTGGAACGTGACGCCGTGGGCGCCCAGCTCGGCCAGGCGACGCACCGATTCAGCCGGGTCCAGGGCTCGCCGGGTGGCGTCGCCGAACGGATCACGGCCCTGCCAGCCGACCGTCCACAAACCGAACGTGAACCTGTCCTCGGGAGTGGGCTGGTAGTTCATTCCGCGGCTCCTCACTCGCTGCCGATCACTCGCTGCCGACTATTTCGTCATGGCGCTTTACAAATTAGTATGCACACACGGTCCTGGGAAGGGACAAGGTGTGCCAGTGCCCGAAGCAGTGAAGTCCGGGAAGAGGGAGTAGACCGATGTCAGCAGCCGAGGGTCCGCTCGTCGTCGGTGTGGACACATCCACCCAGTCCACGAAGGCGCTGGTCGTCGACGCGGCCACCGGCCGGGTCGTCGCGAGCGGCCAGGCCCCCCACACCGTGTCCTCCGGAGCCGGCCGGGAGAGCGATCCGCGCCAGTGGTGGGACGCGCTGGGCGAGGCGCTGCGCCAGTGCGGCGACGCCGCCCGCGAGGCCGCCGCGGTGTCGATCGGCGGGCAGCAGCACGGGCTCGTCACCCTGGACGCGCAGGGCGAGCCGGTGCGCCCGGCGCTGTTGTGGAACGACGTGCGTTCCGCCCCGCAGGCCCGGCGCCTGATCGAGGAGTTGGGCGGCCCCAAGTCCTGGGCGGAGCGCACGGGCAGCGTGCCCAGCGCGTCCTTCACGGTCACCAAGTGGGCCTGGCTGGCGGAACACGAGCCGGACGCGATCCGCGCGGCGAAGGCCGTACGCCTCCCGCACGACTACCTCACGGAGCGGCTCACCGGCGAGGGGACCACCGACCGGGGCGACGCGTCCGGCACCGGCTGGTGGGCGTCCGGCACGGAGTCGTACGACGAGGACATCCTCGCGCACGTGGGACTCGACCCGGCACTGCTCCCCCGGGTGGTCCGGCCCGGCGAGGTGGTCGGCACCGTGCGCGACGGCCACGGCCTGCCGTTCACGAAGGGCACCCTGGTCGCCGCGGGCACCGGTGACAACGCGGCCGCCGCTCTGGGACTCGGGCTCCGTCCCGGTGTGCCGGTGATGAGCCTCGGCACGTCCGGCACCGTGTACGCCGTCTCGCGGCTGCGCCCGGCCGACCCGACCGGCACGGTGGCGGGTTTCGCCGACGCGCGCGGGGACTGGCTGCCGCTCGCCTGCACCCTGAACTGCACGCTCGCCGTGGACCGCGTGGCGAGCCTGCTGGGCCTGGACCGGGAGGCCGTCGAACCCGGCACCGAGGCGACGCTCCTGCCCTTCCTGGACGGCGAACGCACCCCGAATCTCCCGCACTCCTCCGGCCTCCTGTACGGACTGCGGCACGACACGACCGCCGGTCAGCTGCTCCAGTCCGCGTACGACGGCGCCGTCCACTCGCTGCTCAACGCCCTCGACCTGGTGCTCGACGCCGATGCCGACCCGTCGGCGCCGCTGCTCCTGATCGGCGGCGGGGCGCGTGGGGGCGCCTGGCAGGAGACGGTACGGCGGCTGTCGGGGCGTCCCGTCCAGATCCCCGAGGCGAAGGAGCTGGTCGCGCTCGGCGCCGCGGCACAGGCCGCCGGCCTGCTGACCGGCGAAGACGCCGCCGCGGTCGCCCGGCGCTGGAACACGGCGGCCGGGCCGGTACTCGACGCCGTGGAGCGGGACGAGGCGACGCTGGCGAGGATCACCGGGGTACTCTCCGACGCGGCACCGCTGCTGGAGCGGTCCACGGATTCCCGCTGAGGACGCGGTGACCCGGGCGACGACCGACCGAGGGATGACGGAGGCATGACCGCACCGCCGCACGAAGCCGAACCGGCCCGGCACGGGCGCACGCTTCCGGACACCCAGCAGGGGATGCGCCGCCGGAATCTCGCCCGGGTGATGCACACCGTCAGCGCGGAGGGACCGCTGTCCCGGGCCGCCGTCGCCTCACGGATCGGGCTGACACGCGCGGCGGTCTCGACCCTCGTCGACGAACTCATCCGCTCGGGCCTGCTGGAAGAGCTGGGTCCCGAGCGGCCGGGCCGGGTGGGGCGCCCCGGCTCGGCACTCGCCGTCAGCGCGCGGGGCCCGGCGGGCATCGGCGCGGAGGTCGGCGTCGACCACCTCGCGGTCTGCGCGGTCGATCTGCGCGGCCGGGTGCGGTCCCGTGCCGTGCGGTACGGCAGCAACCGGGACAGCTCCATCGAGCCGGTGATCGAACGGCTCACCGCTCTGGTGCGGCAGGTCGTCGCGGAGGCCGAGTCCGAAGGGCTGTGGCCGGCGGGGCTGGCGGTGGCCGTGCCGGGTCTCGTGGCGCGCGACGGCCGCACCGTCGTACGCGCCCCGAACCTGGACTGGCACGACGCCGACCTCGGCGCGCTGCTGCCCGCGGACCTGCCGCTGACCGTGGACAACGAGGCCAACTTCGGGGCGCTCGCCGAACTCTGGCTCGGCGACGGCACGCCCCGGGACTTCCTGCACGTCTCGGCCGAGATCGGCATCGGCGCGGGCGTGGTCTTCGACGGACGGCTGCTGCGCGGGACGCGCGGATTCGCGGGCGAACTGGGTCATGTGCCGGTCCGGCCCGACGGCCCGGAGTGCCCCTGTGGCGGGCGCGGGTGCCTGGAGCAGTACGCGGGTGAGAAGGCGGTGCTGCGCGCCGCCGGTGTGGAGCCGGGCGAGGACCGTGTCGGGCTGCTCGCCGGACGGGCCGCGGAGGGCGACGAGAACGTGCGACGGGCCCTGCGCGAAGGGGGCACGGCGCTCGGCATCGCGCTGACCGGGGCGGTCAACCTGCTGGATCCCGAGAGCGTGGTGCTGGGCGGCGCGCTGGCCGGGCTCGCGCCCTGGCTGCTGCCGTCGTTGCGTGACGAACTGGCCCGGCGCACGGCCGGCCCGGCCTGCCCGGTCTCGGTGTCGGACCTGGGCCCGCAGGGGCCCCTGCTCGGCGCGGCGCACTCGGTGGTGCGGGCCGTCCTGGACGACCCGGCGGTGGTGGCGGAGCGCGCCTGAGCCGTTGAAGGGCTCGGCGAGTGGTCGACTTACGCCCCTCTTTCACTCGATCGAGTGACCGAGTTGTCCACAAGGCCGTGGCCGTCCACGGAACGGCGCGGCGTTCTTCTGCGCAATCCCCGTCCCCCGTACGGTGATTGCGCGGACGCACCCCGCAGACGGGGTGGACGGACCGTCGGCGTTGCTCTCCTCGGCAGGGCCGGACTTCTCCTCAGCAAGACCGAACAGCTGAGCACCCACTCCCCCCACCGGGCTCCAGGGCCCACCGACGAAAGGGCATCCATGGACAGGGAAAGGACAGCTCCGGTTCCGACCAGGCGACGGATTCTGATGGGCGCCGCGCTCGCCACCGTCCCGTTCACCCTGCTCTCCGGTACGCCGGCCGCCGCACGGCCCCGGGCGGTCGACTACCCCTCCGCCGAGTGGCAGCCGGCGACAGCGTCCAACTACAGCCGGTCCAGCAGGCCCACGGCCTATCCCGTCGACTACGTGGTCATCCACGTCACGCAGGAAACGTACGCCGACACCCTCTCCATCTTCCGCGACCCCGAGAGGCAGGTGTCCGCGCACTACGTCGTCCGGTCCGCCGACGGACACGTGGCGCAGTGCGTCCGTGAGGTGGACATCGCCTGGCACGCGGGCAACTGGGACTACAACACCCGCAGCATCGGCATCGAACACGAGGGGTGGGTGGACCAGCCGGCGTACTTCACGGACGCGATGTACGAGCAGTCGGCCCGGCTCACTGCGGCGATCTGCACCACGTACGGCATCCCCATGGACCGCACGCACATCATCGCGCACCACGAGGTGCCCGGCAGCGACCACACGGACCCCGGGCCCTACTGGGACTGGACCCGCTACATCAGACTGGTCAACCTGGCCTCGACCCCGGCAGATAACGCGTCGCGCTGATACGGCTGGTCGAAGAGGTTGTCCGCGCGTATCGGCGGAGTGACGATGTCTCCCGTCCCATCACTGTCCGGGGAGGCCGAGTTGACTGATTCATGGCTGGCTCTGGAACCGGGGGCCGACCCCGCCGAACGTGCCCGGACACTGCGCCGCGCCCACGAGACGTTCACCGCGGCGGGCACGGTGTCGCGACCCGTGCGCGCCGTGGTGGCGGAGTCCTGGCGGCGGTCGGTCCGGGCGGGGGTGGGGCCGGACGGCACGGCGAGCGTGGAGCTGATGGACGGCGACCTCGGTGCCTACCGTGCCGAGCATCCGCTGGCGCGCGTGATGCCGCTGGTCCGGGAGCTCCTGGGCACCTTCGCCGCCGACGGCGAGCATCTGCTCGCGGTGTGCGACGCGCACGGCAGACTGCTCTGGGTGGAAGGGCATCCGGCCACCCGGCGCCGGGCGGGACGGATGAACTTCGTGCCGGGTGCCCGGTGGGCGGAGTCCGCGGTCGGGACGAACGCGCCGGGCACGGCGATATCGGTCGGCCGTCCGGTCCAGGTCTTCACGGCGGAGCACTTCATACGCCGGGTGCAGCCGTGGACCTGCGCGGCGGCTCCGGTGCACGATCCGCGCACCGGACGGGTGCTGGGTGCCGTGGACATCACCGGCGGGGACGGGCTGGCGCACCCGCACAGCCTGGGCTTCGTACAGGCGGTGGCGCGTGCCGCCGAGTCACAGCTGGCCCTGCTCGCTCCGGAGGCACCCGCGGGCGAGGCCGCCGAGCTGACCGCGCTGGGCCGTGACGAGGCCCTGCTGTGCGCGGACGGTCGCAGGGTCCGGCTGAGCCGACGGCACAGCGAGATCGTCGTGCTGCTGACCCAGCATCCGGAGGGCCTGACCGGCGACGAGTTGCTGTGCGCGCTGTACGAGGACGAGACGGTGCCGCCGGTGACCCTGCGGGCGGAGCTGGCCCGGCTGCGCGCCATCGTGGGGCCGGGCCGGCTGGCGTCCCGGCCCTACCGGCTCACGATGCCCGTGGAGTCCGACGCCGCCGTCGTCGAGCGTCGTCTGCGGGCGGGAGCGGTCACCGGGGCGGCGACGGCGTACGCCGGTCCGCTGCTGCCCGGGTCCCAGGCCCCGGCGGTGGTGCGGCTCCGGCGCCGCCTGGCCGACGGGCTGCGGGCCGCGCTGATCGCCCGCCGTGATCCCGACCTGCTGGCCGACTGGGTGCACGCGCCGTGGGGTGAGGACGACCTCGACGTCTGGCGCGCGCTCGCCACGGTCCGGCCCACGGCGGCGACCCGGTCCCGGCTCGCCGCGCTGGAGTCGGAACTTACGGCGCCGGGCCCGTGGTGACCGTCGCCGGCGCAACGTGTCTGCAACGTCCCACTGCCTAGCCTCACGCGCAGAGCTGTCCAACGGTGGGCAGCGCTCGACGAGGAGGCATTCAGGATGACCCGTTACACGGCGCCCGGCACCGAGGGCGCGATCGTCTCCTACCAGTCGCGCTACGACCACTTCATCGGCGGCGAGTATGTGCCTCCGGCCCGCGGGCAGTACTTCGAGAACCCGTCACCGGTGAACGGTCAGCCGTTCACGGAGATCGCGCGGGGAACGGCGGAGGACGTGGAGCGGGCGCTCGACGCGGCACACGCAGCCGCCCCGGGCTGGGGCCGCACCTCGGTGACCGAGCGTTCCGACATCCTGCTGAAGATCGCCGACCGCATGGAGGCGAACCTGGAGTCTCTGGCGGTCGCCGAGAGCTGGGAGAACGGCAAGCCGGTGCGCGAGACGCTGGCGGCCGACATCCCGTTGGCCATCGACCACTTCCGCTACTTCGCCGGAGCGGTCCGCGCCCAGGAGGGCTCGCTCAGCGAGGTCGACGACGACACCGTGGCGTACCACTTCCACGAGCCACTCGGTGTCGTCGCCCAGATCATTCCGTGGAACTTCCCGATCCTGATGGCGGCCTGGAAGCTCGCCCCCGCACTCGCGGCGGGGAACGCGGTGGTGCTCAAGCCCGCCGAGCAGACCCCGGCGTCGATCCACTACTGGCTGAGCCTGGTCGCGGACCTGCTGCCGCCCGGTGTCCTCAACGTCGTCAACGGCTTCGGCGTGGAGGCGGGCAAACCGCTCGCTTCCAGCCCTCGAGTGGCGAAGGTGGCGTTCACCGGCGAGACCACCACCGGGCGGCTGATCATGCAGTACGCCTCGGAGAACATCAAGCCGGTCACACTGGAGCTGGGCGGCAAGTCGCCGAATATCTTCTTCGACGACGTCTGGGCGCGGGACGACGACTTCCGCGACAAGGCGCTCGAGGGCTTCACGATGTTCGCGCTCAACCAGGGTGAGGTCTGCACCTGCCCGTCCCGGGCCCTGATCCAGCGCGGCAACTACGCCGAGTTCATGGAGGCCGCCGTCGCCCGTACCCGGTCGATCAAGCCGGGCCACCCGCTGGACACGGACACGATGATCGGCGCGCAGGCCTCCAACGACCAGTTGGAGAAGATCCTGTCCTACCTGGACGTCGGCCGGCAGGAGGGCGCCAAGGTGCTCACCGGCGGCGAGCGCATCGAGCACGACGGCGAGCTGAAGGGCGGCTACTACGTCCAGCCGACGATCTTCGAGGGCCACAACCGCATGCGGATCTTCCAGGAGGAGATCTTCGGCCCGGTCGTCTCGGTCACGTCCTTCGACGACTTCGACGACGCGATCAAGACCGCCAACGACACGCTGTACGGCCTCGGCGCGGGGGTGTGGACCCGCGACATGAACACCGCCTACCGCGCGGGACGCGCGATCCAGGCGGGACGCGTGTGGACCAACTGCTACCACGCGTACCCGGCGCACGCCGCCTTCGGCGGGTACAAGCAGTCGGGCATCGGCCGGGAGAACCACAAGATGATGCTGGAGCACTACCAGCAGACGAAGAATCTACTGGTGTCGTACTCGGCCAAGAAGCTGGGCTTCTTCTAGAGGGCACATGAAAGGGCGCCTGGCCTGGTCTCTGGCAGTCAGGCCTCGCGCTCCTGCCGTCCAGGGCCGAACCACCCTGCGTTCCACGCCGCAGCATGAGCACTTCTTTGGGCGCGATCATCTGTGCTTCGGAGTGTCGATCGCGGTGCGCGTTCTTCGCCTCCTCAAGTGCGTCACTGCCAGTCTCCTCCCCTCCGCGCCCCTCCTCATGGCCTCGAAGGAGCTCCGCCTCCCGGCGCTTCGCTCGTTCGGATCCGCGCTGGGCGAGTAACGCCCCTCCCAGGGTTCCTGCGACGCCTGCCACCGTGGTGATCACTGAGCCGAGAGCCGCCGGCATACCCCGTGAAATTCTTCGGCCTGGCGCCCGCCGCACACGGCCCGGGTCGTCACGTTTGCCGCTCCTCGATGCGCCGGGGTCTGGCGCCGTTCTTGCGTCGGTCTGTGGGCAAGGCTTCAGCGCAATCGGGTGGCGTCCGATTTGTGTTCAGGTGAGGCCGTCTTCGACAAGATCAAGATGGCCCGTGCCGCCGCGCCGTGCCATGGGGGCGGCAACGGCATGCCGCCGCGCGATGTGCCGCTCACCTTCATCTCAGCCCTTGCTTTCTCTATCGACTTTCGATAGATTTCCATCGCATTTCGATGGGAAGGTGGGGCATGGGAAAGCTGGCCGTGCATGCACTGCGCGCCGTGATCGTGCTGTTGCTCGTCGGCACCGTGCTGGTGCAGGCATTGATGGTGTGGACATTGGTCAGCGGGAGCGAACCGGAGGACGGGTCACTCCCGCTGACCCCGCTGCGGGTCATCACGGTCCTGGGCATGCTGTCGGCCCAGGTCGCCCTGATCTGCCTTTGGCGGCTGGTGACGATGGTGCGACGCGGAACCGTGTTCTCCCACGCCGCCTTCCGGTACGTGGACGGCGTGATCGGCGCGTTCGTCGGGGCTGCCCTCCTGTGGTTCGCGGTCACGATCATCAATGCGCCGGGCCAGCGGGACGACCCGGGCGTCAGCGTCATCATGGGCGGGATCGGTGTGGCCATCCTGGGGGTCGCGCTCATCGTCCTCGTGCTGCGGATGCTGCTCGCCCAGGCCGTCGCGCGCGACCTCGAAGCGTCGCAGATGCAGGCTGAGCTGGACGAGGTGATCTGATGCCGACCGCTGCCGGCATCGACGTGATGCCGGCCAGGCGGAAGATGTCCGTGGGCGAGCTCGTGGACCGCGTAGGGGTCACGCCCGCCAATATGGCGGCACTTGAGAACGGCCGCGCCAAGGCAGTGCGCTGCGCGACGCTCGTGCCGCCGTTGGGCGCAGGCCGGCTGCGACGTGTGTGCGTTCGACATCGACGTCGCGAAGGTCGCCTCGGCGGTCGAGGCCGGGGGCTGTCGCCGTCGAATCCGTGATCGTCTCCGCGTCCGCGGCGGACATATTCCTCCACATCGCTGCCACGTCCCGATCATGGGAAGGCCGTCATGCTCGACGGGGCGCGCCAGCCGCGCTGCGCCCGGCCTCGGCGTCGAGTTGCCCCTCACCGACGCCGCCCACGGTACGGGCAGCGTCAGGCGCCGGGCGGGGCTGTAGCGCCAAGACGGAGAAGCGGTGTGGGCTCACCGGCGTAGCGGCGACCCCTCTGCGGCACTGCGGGGCAGGCCGACGGCCATGTTGGGCAGGGTCGTCCTGACGGTCCGCAGCCGCGCGCAGAACTCTGGCAGCCATGCAGACGAAGCCGGTGTTCGGCGAACCGGCACACCGCGTCATGCCGAAGCAAGGCAAAACTCGAACTCGGGACGGTCCCACGGCACGGCGGGCGGAATCGCGCGCGCGGTCCCGGTCCGCACCGCACCCACGCGGTGGTAGAAGTCTTCGGCGGGAAGGTGCGACACGACCTTGACACGGTCGATCCCGGCGGCACGGGCCTCGGACTGCATGTGCGCGACGAGCAGCCGTCCAATACCGCGGCCTTGCGCTTCGTCGGCGACGAACAGCAGATCGAGCTCCGGTGGAGCAAGGACGAGCGAGTAGAACCCGAGGACCCGGCCTTCATGCTCGTCGGCACCGACGGCTACGAAGGCGCGGTGGGCTTCGATGTAATCAGGACCGACCCGGTAGCCCGCCACTGCGGCCGCGTACTTACCCTCGTAGGCGCCTGAGCCGCGTACGAGCCGCGTGAGCCGTTTGGCATCCCGCGCGACTGCCCTCCGTATCGTGATCGGCCGGCTGATCGGGGAAATGCGTGAACTCATCGGGAAAGTATGTCGCACCGCGGCCGTCAGGATGTTCCCATGATGTTGGGCATGGCTGTGCGGGCCTGCCCAGGTGGAGGACCTCCCGGCAGCGTATTGGGGCATCGGACGATTTCGCGTCGTCCCTCGGGGCGGTTCAGCTGCGGGCTCCTGGCCCGCACCGTTCACTGAAGGACCGGGACACGCGCTCCGCGTGCGGCCATCCGCGCAGAACCGCTCGGGTGCACAGTCGACCATCCTGTTGCCGCTCCGCATCGAGTCGTCCTCTCGATGAGACAGCGGTCGGATGCACCGCCGGTTCACCCACGGAAGGCGGCCCCGCCTTCATCACTCCCCATACTGGCTGCCGACGTGACGCGGTCGTCCCGGGGCAGCCGCTGCGGGTGCGGCGCCCCGCGGGACGGAGAGATCGCGCAGGCAATGGATCACCTCGTTCCGCTCTCCGGGTACCGTCAAGGTATGAGCCATCCACACCCCGAGCTGAAAGCCGCCCCGCCCCTTCCCGAAGGAGGGCTGCGGGTCATCGCCCTGGGCGGCCTGGGTGAGATCGGCCGCAACATGACCGTCTTCGAGCACGCCGGCAAGCTGCTCATCGTCGACTGCGGCGTGCTGTTCCCCGAGGAGACCCAGCCAGGCGTGGACGTGATCCTGCCGGACTTCACCTCGATTCGGGACCGGCTGGACGACATCGTGGCCGTTGTCCTCACCCACGGCCACGAGGACCACATCGGCGGCCTGCCGTACCTGCTGCGCGAGCGGTCCGACATTCCCGTAGTCGGCTCCAAGCTGACGCTGGCGTTCCTGGAGGCCAAGCTCAAGGAACACGGCATCCGGCCGCGCACGGTGCGGGTGCGGGAGGGCGACCGGCGCGGCTTCGGGCCCTTCGACCTCGAGTTCGTGGCGGTCAACCACTCCATCCCGGACAGCCTCGCGGTCGCGATCCGCACCGGCGCCGGCATGGTGCTGCACACCGGCGACTTCAAGATGGACCAGTTCCCTCTCGACGACCGCATCACCGACCTGCGCGCCTTCGCCCGCCTCGGCGAGGAGGGCGTTGATTTGTTCCTCACCGACTCCACCAATGCCGAAGTACCCGGCTTCACCACCTCCGAGCGTGAGCTGAACCCGGCGATCGAGCAGGTGATGCGAACCGCGCCGCGCCGGGTCATCGTCTCCAGCTTCGCCAGCCATGTGCACCGTATCCAGCAGATTCTGGACGCCGCCCACCAGCACGGCCGCAAGGTCGCCTTCGTCGGCCGGTCGATGGTCCGCAACATGGGCATCGCCCGCGACCTGGGTTATCTGAAGGTCCCGTCCGGTCTGGTCGTGAGCACGAAGGAGCTGGAGAAGCTCCCGGACCACAAGATCACTCTGGTGTGCACCGGCTCCCAGGGCGAACCGATGGCCGCGCTGTCACGGATGGCCAACCGCGACCACATGATCCGCATCGGCAAGGGCGACACCGTCCTGCTCGCCAGCTCCCTCATCCCCGGCAACGAGAACGCCATCTACCGGGTGATCAACGGACTCACCCGGTGGGGCGCCCACGTGGTCCACAAGGGCAACGCCAAGGTGCACGTCTCCGGGCACGCCAGCGCCGGTGAACTCGTCTACTGCTACAACATCGTCAAACCGCGCAACGTCATGCCCGTGCACGGCGAATGGCGCCACCTGCGGGCCAACGGCGACCTCGCCATCCGTACCGGCGTCGATCCCGACCGTGTCGTGATCGCCGAGGACGGCGTCGTCGTCGACCTCGTCGCCGGGCGGGCCTCCATCACCGGCAAGGTCCCCGCAGGCAACGTCTACGTGGACGGCATGGAGGTCGGCGGGGCCACCGACGCGTCTCTGAAGGACCGCCTCACCCTCGCGGAGGAAGGCGTGGTCACTGTGGTGGCGATCGTCGACGCGGACACCGGCGCCCTCGCCGAGGCCCCCGACTTCCTGGCCCGCGGTTTCGTCCACGACGACACCACCTTCGAACCGGTCATCCCCGTCATCGAGAAGACCCTGGCGACCGCGGCCGAGGAAGGCGTCGGGGACGCGCGCCAACTCGAACAGCTCCTCGCTCGCGCCGTGGCGAACTGGGCGTTCCGCACCCACCGCCGAAAGCCCCTCATCATCCCGGTCATCATCGACGCCTGAGCCGCAGCCCGGCAGCACGAGCCGGGCTGGTCCGTGGTCGAGTCGACGTGGACCGCTTCCGGGACACCGACCGTGCGCTGCGCAAGGTCGGTGTCCTGGACTGGCCGTTCCCTCGACGAGCAGGACGACCGCGGCTGCGCCGCCGGGTGTAGGTCAGTTCCTAGTGTCCCGGTCCGGAGATCCTGTCGCAGTAGCGGCAGATGCGGTCGATGATCTGGTCTGCGGTCTTGGTCCACTTGAAGGGCCGGGCTTGCTCGTTCCAGTTCTTGATCCAGTCCTCGAGCGCG